>NZ_JBEOOZ010000008.1:0-115111 GCF_040309625.1 Psychrobacter sp. 78a-MNA-CIBAN-0178 | reverse complement strand
TTTTATGATTATGTTTGATGATCGTATAAGCAGGCATTTAATCTAAATGGCAGTTACACAGAATCTGGGATGGACTCAATGAGACAGTACTAATAGCCTTTAATTTATTTATTTTAATTTTATTATGCTTATTTTTATATAGTCTTTTTCAGATTTTTGCTAGAAGGTTCATCTCTGCTATAGATGGCAGAAATAGCAAAAGTTCATATAGATTTAATATTTTTAATAGAATGTTGTTACATCATGTGACTCTAAAAGACTTTAAAGACTAAAAAAATCACTAACGCAGTTAAATACTTAACTAAATTTATTGCTAGCTTTATGAACGATAGAGCTGAAATACTCTTTATGGGGTTTAACTTCTATGCTCAAAGTAAGCTGACACAAATCTTAGGTAAACACCCAAAAAATTACTATCTTATTCAAAACTAATCTATTAGAAAAAGCAGGTGAAGGTATCTTATTAATTAGAAATTGGCAACTTAGCAATTCCGAAATGACTCGGATGTGTTTGACATAAGTACTAACTGATTTTTTAACCTATCTTCTGTATAATATAAGTGCAGGCGGAAACCGTGGCTCTGCACTCAATATATCTTTTTTCTCTCGGGACGGACCGATACTTTGATAGGCACTTTTTTGTTTACACTCAAGTGCTTTGGAGTCTTGGTTGATTACTTTATCCCCACTCAAACGTCGTATTCTCTATGTGACTGTTTTTGAGCTTATCGCTATTATTGCTTCTACTCTTGTATTGATGAAACTCAGCGGTGGTGATGCGGCAGAGTCTTTACCGGTCGCTGTGATGGTGTCATTGGCAGCGGTGATTTGGAACTTTCTCTACAATACAGCTTTTGAAGCGTGGGAACGGCGCAAGCAGGTGACAAAGCGCACGTTATTTATCCGCAGTATTCATGCGATAGGATTTGAAGGTGGCTTGGTGTTGATTTGCCTGCCGCTTTATATGATTTGGTATGAGGTTGGCTTGATCAAAGCTTTTATGATGGAGGCGGCATTACTGCTATTTTTTTTGGTTTATACCTTTATTTTTACCTTGGGTTTTGACAAGATATTTACCTTACCGCATCACTATAAGATAGCCTCTAATTCTTAAGAGTTAAAAGTGTCACTTAAAGATATGTTTAATACGGAATTTTCTTGATATCGTATGACCTAAAAAAAGGCTGCCATTAGGCAGCCTTTTTGATGATAGTGCAAAACAGAGTGTGATCAGGTTATTATTTACCTTGATAAACAGGCTTACGTTTTTCCATAAAAGCGGTGATACCTTCTTTAAAGTCATCGGTAACGGCCATCATGTTTTGTTGTTCAACTTCCATATCAAGCGCTTCATTAAGACCAGAAAAGGCATGGACATTAATCATATGCTTCATTGAAGCAAGCGCTTTACCCGGTAAGTTGCTTAGGCGCGTCGCTAATGCCTGTACAGTGGCATCTAGCTCGTCCGCACTAACGACGTTATTTACTAGATTTAGACGTGCGACATCGTCCGCTTTGAGCTTATCACCAAGCATAACGAGCTCAGTGGTTTTGGCAGCACCAATCAATTGATTGAGTAAATAAATACCACCAGCATCGGGAATCAGACCAATATTAACAAAGGCTTGGACGAATTTTGCATTGTCAGCGGCGATACGGAAATCACAAGTCAGTGCTAGATTCATGCCTGCACCAGCGACTGCACCTTCCAATTTAGCAATAATTGGCTTATGGATATTACGTAGCTTTAAGCTCACTTCCGCGACTTCACGTAGCATAAAATCAAGCTTTGCGACCAATGCCTCAGACTCCATACCGTTCTCTAGCATTTCACCGATATGACCGCCACTAGAGAAATTATGACCGCTGCCTTGCAAGACAATCGCACGTACGTCTGCATCGCTATCTGCTTTATCAAGCGCATCCATAATGGCGTTTTTTAATGGCGTGCTAAAGGCATTCAGCGTTTTTGGATCGTTCATAGTAATGGTGGCAATGTGGTTTTCGCTTTTGTACTCGACGAGAGACGGTGACATCTTGGCTTTCCTTAGTTAAATTAGTTAGGTAATAGGCGATTCAAAATAAAGGCTGAGCAGGTTTTGTAACAAATCATTCACTATTGATTACTATAGCAGCTTGCTATGATTATAAAAGCAAGTTTTGTGGGCGCTTAGGACAAATCGCCAGTGTGGTTTAATCTGTCTCGCTATGTTAATTTCTTAGGATGCACCGATAAAAACGGCTCATTCAGAAATAAGACTGTCAACTGAGTGGCTGGTGAATTATGCTAAAAGATCAGTGGAAGAAGTAAAGCGTTAGAAAGGCAGGGCTAAAAAGAAAAAGCAGTCATATGCTTAATTTTTTAATCGATTATACAAGGAAGTTGTTATGCCAACTATTGAAGTCAATAATGCTAATATCAATTACGAAGACAGCGCACCAAACGATACGCAGAAACCTGTCATGGTCTTTGCTCATGGGCTACTTTGGAATACGAGAATCTATGACAAACAAGTCGAGCACTTTCAGGACCGCTATCGCTGCATCGCTTTTGACTTTCGCGGACAAGGCCAGTCGCAAATTACTAAAGACGGCTACGACATGGACACCTTGGCAGATGATGCTATTGCTCTCCTAGCAGCGCTCGATATAGACAGCTGCCATTATGTCGGACTATCGATGGGCGGCTTCGTTGGACAACGCATCGCTATTAGAAGACCAGAGCTGCTAAAATCCTTGACCCTAATAGACACTTCGGCTGATGCGGAAGACCCTGACAATATTCCCGGCTACAAAAAGCTCATGACGGCTATTCGCTGGTTGGGGATGAAAAGGGTGAGTAAAAAAGTCATGCCTATTATGTTTGGTAGTACTTTTTTAGAAGATAAATCGCGTAAAGCGGATCAAAAAGAATGGTTGGCAATGCTCAATGGTAATCGCAAAGGTGGGGTCGTCAAAGCCACGATGGGAGTCATCGAACGCGACGCTATTTATGATCAAATCGATCGCATCACGACGCCTACTCTAATCATCGTGGGCGATGAGGATGTCGCCACTCCTTATGCCAAAGCTGAGCGTATGCACTTCGCCATCGATGGCTCTAAGCTTGCAATAATCAAAGGCTCTGGACATACTTCGACGGTAGAAGAGCCTGAACAGGTCAATAAAGTGCTGAGTCAATTTTTGACGAGCTGTGTATCATAAGTATGACTAGAGCGTGTCCTCAATTCAATTGATCATATCTAAACGGGCTAAAAATGGCTAAATTTTGCCAAACATCGTTAAATAGCTGGTTAATATCCCGATATTATCTGCGTTATTTTCCTTGTTTGACTGCAATTTATCTCATTTTTATCACCATTTTTAAAATGAGGACACGCCCTAATTAGGGCATGCCCCTATATAGTCATTCCACTATAAAAATATTACTGCGTTGACCTCGCTTGAAGTATCACCTATACATCTACACTCGGTTGCCTTGTACTACTTTTAAATTGAATCGACTATACTAAAAAGACGCCGTTATCATTGCTATGATAACGGCGTCTTTGGTTTTGGTATAAGAGGTGCTTACAATCGTGATGTATAGTCACTATTGCCGTCATCGATAGTGCCAAAGGCATCGGCACGATTGACGATTTCGGTCGCCCATGCGCGATGTGTGGCAGGCTCTAGCATCGTATTATTATATTTAAATACCGCTTTGGCTTCGCTATGTAATATGGCTTGCGCCTCATCTAATGTGCTCATTGGCACGCAGTAGGCTTGCTGAACTAAAGCGATTTGGCTAGGATGAATAACCGTTTTGCCGACTAAGCCCAAACTGACGTCGCGAGTCAGCTCTTGCATAAACAGCGTTGGCTGATCTAAATACTCAAAGACCGGTGCGGTGAGATAAAAGCCGTGCGGCACAAAGCAGCCGAGCAGCTGATAAGCAAGCGTGCCGATAGGGGTATCATAGACGATACTGTTCTTCGGACGGCGCAGACGCAGCGCGGCAAACAGATCATTGCCGCCGATGCGCAGCGCAAAGACTGGCTGGCTAAAAGCTTCTTTAAAACCAATGGCCAGTTCTTGATTGTGATGTGGGTTAAATAATGCTGCGGTCTCAAGCGTCGGCATTAATAAATGATCGATGCTGAGATTCTGGCAGGCCATGCGCCAATTGGATAAGCTATACATATCGACTTTGGGCATGACGAAGCCGTCGATGAGATCGATATGAGCGTAGTCTGCCAGTTGTTGCAGCATCATTGGATTGCGCGGACGTATAAAGACCAAGGGCCGCGTGGGATGCTGGTTTTTTTGCTCTGATTGCTGATTCGATTGCTGATTCGATTGAAAGCCAGATTCTCTTGACGGATCATTGATACTATCGACGTGTATCGCCCAAGTATGAAGCAGGGTTTGCAGCCGTGTCAGCGCCAGCTCGACATCATTGTGGCTAACGGCATCTTCTAAGCAGATGATAATGCTATTAATCGTTGGTAATTTATCGCGCTTGATGACTTGCCAGATATCTTGGCGAGTAGCAGGCATATAAAGGCTTGCACCCAGCTGATACGGATGATGGGTATTGGGCCTAACCATCGCATGACGCTCAGTGATGAGATGCGCATAAGACTGGGTATGGCTATAAATGTTTGATTCGTTATTTGGCATATCTGGCATAATCGGCATCGTAAATAGTGATAAATTGAATGGTCGTAAAGGGTTATAAAAGACAGAACGTATGAATTGATCAGCAATAATAGCTTAGCTGTCTTTGCTACGCTGCTTGATCAGCGTGATGGCTTGATAGGGGAGTATTTTAGCACCTAATACCTTGATATTGATATTTCGTTCGGTACATAAATGGCGCAATAATACGGTATCGGGATGATCAGCAGTGGCCAGTAGAATGCGCTCGGGATCGCGGCGTAATATGGCGCGTGTCGCCTCTGCAATCGTCGGCTTAATGCGGTTACGATTGGTGATATTGTAATCTGCAGCCAGCTTATCTATTAAATCAGCAGTCTGATAGCGCGGCTGCTTAAATGTTGGCAAACGTTGCAAAGGTATCGTTAATGCACGTCGTGCAGTATCGATGTGATCGATAAACGTCAAGCTATGATCTGCCTCTACTAAATTATCATAAAAAACACTGCGATGTAGACCTGATTGCGGCTCAGTATAAAGACTACGTGAAATCAGTCCCGACACCGTGCTATTTAATAAACCTGATGGGATCAACCAGTCTTCTTCACTAGCAGCTAGCCATGCTACGCCCGCTGGATCAGCAAGTGTCAGTAGCGGGATTACGTCTTTTCCTTGATGAAAAATATTGGCAAAATTGGGATGGCTAGGGTCACTAAAGACTTCTAAGCTATGAGCAAGCTCTTGATAGATGGCACCTTTACCTGTCCAGCCATCAACGAATACGATGGGGCTGTCTGGGTAAGCGTCCAATATCATCTGTAAAGCGACTGGATCAAGACCGCGGTCACGAATGATACTAATACCGTAATGCACACTTGGCAAGTTATAGTCGCTATCGGTATCTGACCTTTCATTATCTGACCCTTTCTTATCTGATAAGGCACGCTGTAATAATACGCCAACTGGCAAACCTGCTCGTACTAAGCTGACCAATACTAATGGGTGCTCAGCACTAACCGTTTGCTCGAAAGTATGGTGTAACGTATGCGCTAAATTAGCGATATCAGTCGCGGTTCTCGTTGTGCCTTGCTCTAATGCCTGCGCGTATAATTGCTCATGCATGGCTGACGGCGCTTGCTCTAAAGTCAGCATGTCTGAATAGTGGCGCTGACCACTTTGGATCAGTGCTTCTTTTTGGCTAACCGGCACGTCTGCAACCGCGTCTTTATCAACGATATCGAGTAGCACTGTTACATCGCTGGCAAGGTAACTGCCTGAGCCGTATTTATCGAGTTTTTGAATATTGGGAGTGGTCATAGGAGGTTTTTTACTCGTATAAGCTGCTGTCGTTATTGTAATTATTGATATTTGAGAGTTGTTAAGAGCTGAGAATTACTAAGAACTAAGATTGTCGTGCAGTTGACCATGATTGGGCATACCGTACCAGTCTAGCAGTTGCAGAAACGGCAAATCTGCCAGACTGTCACCGAAGCCAAAACTTGGGCGCTGACTATCTAAATAATGGTCTAATAAAAACTGTACCGCATGATGCTTATGTACCGCATGTGGCAGTATCGCGAGGTTGTTAGCGTTTACATGGACATAAAAATCCTGATCAAAATCACGTATTAATGTAGGTAGCTTTTTGGCTAATTCGACTAACGCTTGATGGTCTTTTTGCGCATGCTTAATAGCCAGATAAATGGTTAGCTCTTCATTAACAGAACCATTATTAAAACTATCAATATGCGGTGTAAATACTAGCTGACTGTTATCGTTTCTACTGTGACCCGCGAATAATTGGCTCAGTTGGTTAAGTTTGTCTTGCAAAGGACTCAACTGTTCATACATACGCTGTTGCCATGCGCTTAACAGCTCGCCATTAGCTGTCAAAATAATTGCACCGTGAGTCAAAACTTGCCAACTGTCAAAAGGCAGCTTTACACGTTTGATTTCGCTACGGTCGCGTGCAGTGACCACTATCAATTCGGTACTAGCAAGCAACCAATTAAAGAACGATGCTTGCCGTTGGCTCATAAAGCTTAATGGTTCGGCTTGTTTGTTTACCGTGGCGCAGACTAAGCTTTCAGATTCAGCGGTAGGTAAATCCCAAGCGTCGATCTTACGCTGTGTTTGAAATAGGGTATCGTCTAAATCCATTAAGGCGTAAGGTTTGATAATGTTGGGGCTAGTCTTAAAGAAAGGGGTGGTCATAAAAGTGTCCGTAATAATAGATTTGAAAATCAGAGTATGATTTAGAAGATAGTTCAAAGTGTAGGACTCACCACCAATACATTATCCAAACCTTTCCACATGTCATCAACGCTATCCGCTGATGTCTCTACACACAAGACAATCACATCCCAATCGCTAGGCTCAACATTATAAGCAAAGTTGGTCATACCAAGCCCATAGTTATCGCTAAAACTTAGCATAGTGGTAATCGCGCCACCAAGGGCAATCGGTGAACGTGTTAACGCACTAAAGTTAACGGTAGCGTTTTGAGTCTTCGCCTCAAGCCATTCCGCCAATAAAAATGGCAACCAAACAAACTCATTACTGCCTAATACCAAAATTCGCTCAGGTAATTGCTTTTTATCAAACGGTGCTTGGTTACTGAAACGCGTAAATGCGGATTGAAACTTCGCTAAATAATTATTAAATCCATCTGTGCTATCTAGCGTTGGGAAGCGTCCCCAATTACCAGTATTGCCTAGTGGTTGACTGCCAGCCTCAGTCGTATCGACCGACGGCATAGTAATCGGCTCAGGGTTGGGCGCATCCGCCCATTGCCACGCACCAGATAATAGGTGATGACGATGAAAGTCAATGTTAGGCAAACGTGCAGATATATTGTCGTCTACGTCAGCTTGAGCTTGGTTCTGATTTAGAGACCAATCAACCAAAGTGGTCAGATGTACTTGCTCTAATTGATCAAGCCCTGCGTTACGAAGGGCGGTAACTACATTGACGCAAGTATTGCCCGTTGATGCTTCGTCATCAACCATAATCAATGTTTTGCTCGCTAGTAGCTGTGCTTGGATAGCTTTATCTGCACTTTGATAAATCAGATGCTGGCTAGCGTGACTGTGATCTTCGCTAAAAGTTGTTAGCAAGGTTTCAGAATTATCGTCGTTATGTTGTGCGTGACGGGTAGAGTTCAGTAGTAAGGCATTGGGATAACGCGTTTGTAGCGCTTGATGCACCCCAGCAGATAACCCAACGGCAGTCTCTGCCATACCGATGACCAAAAGTGCCTCGGGCAAATCGCTCGGCACTAGGCTTGCCAAATCAGTAAAAGCATGTCGCATGGTGTTAGGGGCGACTGGAATATGGCGACCTAAGACTTTTGAGACAAACAAAAATGCGCGTTTAGGATTGATGCGCTGCGCAAAGCCAAGCAAGTCTTCTAATTGATAGTGATTGCTTGTTTTTGTTCCATCTTTTGCAGTGGCTGAATTGGTTTGATAAGTTAAATCAAGAGTGCCGCGTGGTAGGGTGATGCTGCGTTTATACATAGTATTAGATATCATGGTATTAAGTATTGTGTTATTTTTAAGATCAGTCATCGCTTATTTCTATCCCATATTTTTCACAAAGATAACGTAGGTCGCCATCTATATTTTGATGCCTTGGCATAAATTGCCATTGTTTGCCTGCTCGGTTTAATGTAAATAGAATCAAACTTTTGCCTGACTTATCTTTTATGTCAAATTCACCTGAAAATAATAATGCATTCTGTTGCTTGTCAAGGATGCTCAGCTGAATAGGTGTTTGTGGAGGATCAGTCGCTAAGTTCTCAAGCTCACTTGATAAAGCAAAGTTAAGTTGTTCAATATTGGCAGGCTGAAGGTTTAGATCACAACTAAATTCAGATATGGACTTCTCAGATTCAAGTTGTTGATCCAGTTCGACTGCACCATCTTCACTATGGGTCTGTCCGTAAAATATCATGTCTTCATCGCCCCGTACTTTTGCAGTGGCATCTACTCTAAACAATACAGCATTGATAGTAGGTGCCGTTGTTATTTTGACAATAATGGGCGCAGCGGCAAAGAGGTTGGATGCTGATTTAGAAATTTGTTTTTCATGAATGGTATTATTAGTTTGTAAGTCTAACGCTGATTTACTGTTAGTCATCACAGGAGATTGTGTAATTTTTTTACTTTTTAATTTAATTAACATAACCTTATTTTCACGGCGCACATCGTATAGACGTAGTGTCGTAATAAGATCAGAGAATTTTTTATAGCCATATTTATCTAGTTTGATATTTTCATGGTTTTTATGAATTTGGCTAGCAATATAAGATAGGTTTGACCAACCATCTTTAGCATTAGGATTTTCATTGATTAGTTTATTTATTACGCCAATAAGATGATTTTGGGTATGTAATTGCTTAGTCGTCCAACGTTCTGATGCAATGTTTGAAGATGGGGTATCATTCTTATTCGGTGTAGGACTGACTGTAATGGAGTCGTTTTTAGCAGTTAATAAATCCTCTACATAAAAGAATTTATCACAAGCCTGTGAAAACGCGCTAACCGTATTACGCTTTCCAAAGCCAAATACTTTTACATGGTTTTTGCGGATACGTAGCGCTAATGAAGTAAAATCACTATCACTTGAGATCAAACAAAACCCATCGTAATTATCACTGTATAGCAAGTCCATTGCTTCTATAACCATGCCGATATCAGTGGCGTTTTTGCCTTTCACATAAGCGAAATGTTGCATAGGGTCGATGGCGTATTTAAGCAATGCTTCTTGCCAACTCTGGATATGCGCATTGCCCCAGTCGCCATAGATTTTTTTACAAGTGACATGTCCAATATTCTCTATCTCTTGCAGAATATGACCAATATTTTTTGCTGAGGCGTTATCGGCATCAATAAGTACGGCTATACTTTTGAGTTTAGCGGTCATCTATTTTCCTTAACACACTTTGTTAAAGTGGCTATTTTTATATTAACTTGATTTTATATTAACTTGCGTTGCTTAGATATTTTAACCCTGACAGCCGACCAGCCAAAGCGCTCCGCGACTTTGTTTACTAAGCTGCGGGGTAGTCAGTGCAGCAGTTGTAGAGCTAGATGTGGTAGACGAGCTAGCCAAACTAATGCCAGCGCTCGCGAGTAGGGCCGATAATAACTGGAACTTCACCGCATAATTCATGTTTTGTGCATGCTCGTGGACGAGGCTAGACGTCACCATGCCGATAACCTCGCCAGTCGGTAGTAATAAAGGACTGCCACTAGAGCCGGGCTGAATCGGTGCGGTAAATTGCATATAACGAATATCATCACTTAAGCCTGTTAATCCTGAGATACAGCCTTGTGTGACTTGTAGCTGGCTACTGAGTCCTGATAGCGGAAAGCCCAAAGTGGTAATGGTCTCGCCCAAGATATCCGAACACTGCTGCGCTAATGGTAGGTGGCAAGCCAAAGGATCGTTTACTCTGATAATGGCAGAATCGCTACCGATATCACTAAGTACCACTTGCGCCTCACGGTCAGGCTGGCCCTGCTGGCGCACACCAATCATCGCCGCCGACTCAATGACATGATAGCAAGTCAATAGATGATAAGGGTCAATAGCAAAAGCCGTGCCTGTCCATGTTTCACCAGCTTGGACTTGGCGGGGCGGGCGAGAGTCGCTATCTGGGTAACCACGCTGCTGCTGCTGCGCCGCTTGAATGAGTGCATGAGTATCTGGCGGACGAATATCAAGACTGACTTGCACTCGTTGCTCAAGGCTTGTCAGTCCTTGGGTCGAGCTTTCACCAAGAGCGCGACATTTAAACTGCCCATTACGCTTGTAAATCTCAAAAACAATAGCGGCTTTGACATGGCGCTCGCTTGCTATGAAGTCATAGTGAATAGCACCATTGTTTAAAGTTAGGCTTATATTTTTTAATTCGACAGCGGGCAAATTAAGTGTCGGCTCCTGATAAGTATAAGCGATTAGTTGTAAGAAGCTCACCCCTTGCGTGTCAAATAACGTGAGTAAATCCAGCTGCCATTCGCTGGGACTGTCATCATCGTCTAGCTTTGCCCAGTCTTTAGGCTCATGCAAATAGGCGGGGCTACAGACTGCCTTGCGCTGCTCATTTAAAGGTAGCCATAATAGTCCAAGCTGCTGCCCAAACCTAAGCGAATTTGAGGTCGTAAAAGCAACAATACAGCGCTCTTGAGTGATCACCGTGTTTGCGCCTAATACTAATGTGGTCTGTGCTGTCATCACCCGCCCCCTCATTGACTTTATAATGGCTCAGTATATTTTTATTATCTTAAGATATTTTACTTATTCAACGATGTCTTCTTCAATTTTTACACTTACCATCAGCGAGCGCACCTGACAAGGTTTAATTTTTTGAGCAATGTTTGCTAACTGTGGCTTGTCCGTTAAGCCCAGCCAATAGGCAAACCCCAGTTGTGTGAGATCGATCCCGCTATGCGCCGTATAACCGATGCCACCAGAAGGGCGACTGTTAATTTCAAGCACACGGTGCTGACCATCATCATCTGCTTTAGTTTGAACACTGACGATACCATCGCAGCCAAAGGCTTTGATTAATGGTATCACCACCTCCATGACGTCCTGCTCGTAACCGACATGCTGGATTTTTCCCGTTTTATGACGAGTAACGGCTGCCAGTACTTCACCATATTCACAGACCACATCGATAGAGTATTCTTGTCCTGATAGATAAGGCATCAGCAGCATAGGAATAGGGCGCTCACATATCATTTGGCTGTTTGTGTAAGCATTGACAAATTGCGCTGTATTAATTTTTTTCTCTTCGGTAAAGTATAAATGCTCAAAGCTATCGTACTGCTCGCCATTGTCTTTGGCCAAATCAAGCCGCCAAAAGCCTTGTGCAAAAATACCCGTGACCGGTTTGACACATAAAGGCTGATGACCATGCTCGCTAAGTAGGGCCTCAAGCTCAGCAGTATTGTCAAAGCGCCACGCGTCTGCCACTGGAATATCGTGGCGATGACATTGCTGCATAAAGGCAAATTTGTCATCGATACACTCTAGGGCTGCGACGCTGGTTGCTCCTGTTAATAAGCGAATACCAACAGCATCAAATGCTTCACGCTGTGCTTCATAATCGATACCATTACGACCAGTCAATAATACTTTTACATTGTGTTGCTTGGCTTGCTCCAGTACAAACTGCCAACGCGGTGTGACGGGTTCAAATATGACTTGCTCATCGCTGTCGAGCGCCGTTGCAGACGGCTCAATATATACGCTGTCGGCAAATTCAAAAATCTCGGGTCTGTCATGGCGGTGTGAGGCGATGATATTAAAGGGCGAGTGCGTTTGTGCTTTTAGGGCTTGCAAGCTGGCTAACATATCGCGTTGGCTAGACTGACCTTCGGCCAACCAAGCAGCTGGCGTTATAAGGTTGTCATTGGCAAGGCTATCGTTAGCAAGGTTACTCATAATTCTCTCAGCATTATTATCAATGTTATAGATAAGGGTTATAGGTATTGGATAACTGGGTGTGATTGTCGCACGTTTCATATCAAGATGGTCAATACTTATCTGTTGCCAAAAAAGCCACGCTGCGCCGTCGTTGATAGCAAAGTCTATTATATAGAAATGCTACGCTCTAGGGCGTGTCTGCATTTAAAAAATGGCGATAAAAATGAGATAAGTTGTAGTCAGACAAGGAAAACAGCGCAGATGATATCGAGATATTAGTCAACTATTTGATATTGTTTGGCAAGATTTAGCCATTTTTAATCCATTTAGATGACCATCGATTGAGTTGAGAGCACGCCTTAGTGTGCTGATTAAAAGTCTGGCATTATCCATGCTACTATATAACGATAGTGAACATAAAAAACGCTAATATAATAAATTTAAAGGATATAAGATGAGCCAAACCGAACCACAAAAGCTGATTGCTGGTGCCAATGCGCCACTACCGACTGACAGTATCAGCATCCGAATTTTAAGTCAAAACGCCATCGATTGTGCCGCTTATCGTCTGACTACTGATGGTAAAGTGCGCGGTGATGGCGATATGATATTTTATGGGCAGACGCGTAGTGATGACGGCAATGTCAGCTTCCGAGGTCACGACAGTGATGGGTTTTTCGACATTAATTTAGCAGCGCAACCGGCGAATATTGATAAAATTGCCTTGGCATTTTCTAGTACGCAGACATTGGCGCAAGTTGGCGATGTAGATATCCAAGTATTGCAAGGCAGCCAAGTGCTGATGACTTGTCAGCTTAGTAGTGCTGGGCGTAATGAAAAAGCCATTATTTTAGCAGAATGCTATCGTCGGCAGGGCAGCTGGAAGTTTCGCTTTATTGCCCAAGGTTTTGAAGGTGGCTTAAAGCCTTTGTCCGAACATTTCGGTGTAGAGATTGCCGATGAAGCACCAGCGCAGCCCCCATCTCAAAATAGCAATCAGGCTCAACCTATCAATACTCAACGTCCAATCAATACGCAAAAGGCGGGCAGTGCCACTCAAGCAAGCGCGCCGCCACCGATTCCAGCCAGCCCTTCGATCAACTTGAGCAAAATTACCTTAACCAAAAACCAATCCAGTATCAATCTTAAGAAGCGTGATGACTTTGGCAAAATCTCGGTCAACCTAAACTGGAACCAACGTCCAGATATGGATAAGCAAGCACCGAAAAAAGGTTTGTTGGGTGACCTGTTCAAACAGCATAAAGCGGGCGGTATTGACCTTGACGTCGGGGCAATGATTCATCTAAAAAACGGCGAAAAAACTTTGATTCAAGCCTTGGGCAATCGCTTTGGTAGTTTGCAGTCAGCACCTTACGTCTGTCTGCGTGCTGATGATAGGACAGGACAAGTGAGTGGCGGGGAGTGGCTCGATATCAATGGTCAGCAGTGGTCGCAAATTGAGGAAGTATTTATCTTTGCTTTCATCTACGAAGGTGCGCCGAATTGGGCAAAAACGGATGGGGTAGTGACCATTCATGTGCCCGATCAGTCGCCGATTGAGACGCGTTTAACAGAAGGCACAGGCAACTTGCCAATGTGTGCCATTGCGCGTTTGGTCAACCAACAAGGCAGTATCAATGTTGAACGTATCAATCAATACTTTAAAGGCCATCAAGAAATGGATAAAGCCTTTAATTGGGGCTTTAGCTGGAAACGTGGTAGTAAGTAAGTGCTTGAATAGCATCCATTAATACAAAAAATCAGCCCGTCTATTATTAATAATAGACGGGCTGATTGCTTTTAAGTGTTAACGTTTTAAAGCGTTACAAGTAAAAACTGTTTAGACTTTATAGGCCTTTAAGCATGTGGCGTAATAGCAGGCATCAAGTCATGGAAAGTACGACCTGAAGCGGTTTCGCCAATGGCATGCATTTTCCATTCATTGTTATGACGATAGACTTTTGCCATCACCATCGCTGTATGACTGCCTTGCGCTGATAGGTTATAGCGTGCGACCTCTTGGTTATTATTGGCGTTCACGATACGGCAAAAAGCGTTTTCTACTGTTTCAAACGTTTGACCAGTGAAGCTATTGACGGTAAATACCAGCGAGACGACATCAGCAGGGATTCTTGAAAGATCGACGTTGATAACTTCGTCATCGCCATCACCGTCGCCAGTACGGTTATCGCCAGTGTGGACGATACTGCCATCTTTTGATTTAAGCTGGTTGAACCAAATGGCATCGACTGCTTGTTTATTGGCATCAAACATGATGCACGAAGCGTCTAAATCGATAGAATCGCCGCCGCTGCCACCTCCAAACAACTTGCCTAAGAAGCCCCCTTTTTTCTCTTGCGGTCCTTGTGCTACGTCCCAACCTAAACCCAATTTTACTTGAGTCAGATCGCCACCGGCTTCTTTGCTTAGGGATATCTTTTGTCCCTTTTGTAAACTAACTGCCATGATAAAATCCTTATATCACTCTCAAAAAATACGGTTAGTGGTGTCAAACTTGCTTAGTCTACAAAGCGTAGTACTTGCACTTGTTTTACTTGCTACTCGAATTTTCGTAAATGATATGATAATAATTGTGAGTGGAATACTGCAACGTTCAGTGATATTTTCAGTTGTTCATTTTGGTTAAAAATCGAGCTATAAAATATTATCTAAAAAGCCACCACCGCCACCACGACCTCCGGAGCTACTGCCCAAGATGCTTTGTAGCCAGCCTTGATAGCTGTCACGATTGCGCGAACAGATAATGACTTTACCAGTGCCAGAGAAGTTCAACACCATACCTTCGCCACTGGTGACCGAGTTAATGATGCTGCTCATGATACCTTTCTTCTTGCTGGTTGAGACCGACAGCTTGTACTCAAGATTTGAGTCCCAGCAGACCACATGACCATTATCGATGATGACGTCTTTGTCTGGGGTGACATCAATCTCAAACAACGAGCCAAAGCCAGATACCACGACCTGACCTTGACCTTGCGTCTGCATAACCATAAAGCCACCAGTATCACCAAACACCGCGCCACCGAGGTTACGCTGGATATTGGCTCTGATATCGACACCCGTTTGTGCAGCGACGAAAGCGCCATCGCTCAAGGTATATTGCTGAGCGCCGCAATCGATAATTTGCATATCACCATCGAGCGTCGGTGCTAGCAAACAATCGCCTTCACCGCCCGTCGCCTCAATCTGCTGCTGAAACAGTGATTCGTCATTAGCAAAGCGGCGCATCAATGACTGCATGAGGCCACCTTGCAGCTTACCTTTTAGCTCAAGGTTAGATTCCATCATGACCATGGCATTGGCTTCACAATAGATCGAGTCACCCTTTTTGAGGTTGCAATGTAAAAAAGGCTCAATGGTACCGATTAAGCTAAATGTTGCGGCCATGGGTGCAAATCCTTATTCTAATGCTTTGACATATACTTTGAAATTCGATAGATATTCTTTTGATACGTTGTTTTTCAATTTTAGAGGAGCTATTAAATTTAAAGCCATCAAATGCTTTAAAAAGGCACACTTGATAGCTTATATAGCGGGCAATCAGCTAGCTGACTGCCGCTGTTAACGATCTAAACGATTTAAATTAGACGTTTACGCCATAAGAGGCAGCTAATGGTCCAAGACCACCGCTGAAGCCTTGACCAACGGCGCGGAATTTCCAATCGCCGCTATGACGATACAATTCGCCAAAGATCATTGCTGTTTCAGTGCTACCGTCTTCTGATAGGTCATAACGAGCAATTTCAGTATCGCCATTGTCGTTTACGACACGGATATAAGCTTCGCCTACTTGACCGAAGTTTTGGTTACGGCTTTGACCTTCATAAATGATGGCGCAAATAGCGACTTTGCTGACGTCAGCTGGGATGCTAGCAAGGTTGATTTTGATTTTTTCATCATCGCCATCACCTTCACCAGTGCGGTTATCGCCAGTATGCTCGACCGCGCCATTGTCTGACTTTAGATTGTTAAAAAAGATAAAATCTTGATCGTTACGTACTTTGCCGGCTTCATTGACCAAAAAGCCAATCGCGTCTAAGTCAAACTCTTGACCGTCAGTGGCGCGTGGATCCCAGCCAAGACCGACCGTAATATTGGTTAAACCAGGCGCTTCTTTTGATAAGTTTACGTTGCCGCCTTTCGTTAAGCTAATAGCCATATAGATATCCTTTAGATTAATAATTAAGTGGATTGGGTTTTCGAACAAATGAATTAAAAATTATGCAGTTGTGGTAGTGTTGGTATAAAAGTTAAATGAATATACCTGTATGCCACGTCCTGCATATCATTACGTTTTACTATACTAAGCGAGTGCTCACTAAGCAAGGTCTATTTTGTGCGCTTACTAGATGGTTACTAAGGGACATATCAGTGCTGTAACTCTGATACTTTTTAACAAACTGAGCAACAGTGGTTAAGATATTGTTATCGCAAAGTATTTTACCAATCGCCAGTAATTAACCAAAGAGCAGGGCGATAAGCAGCTAAAATACTTTGTAAAAGTTGCATGCCGTAAATAAAGAATGCTCATAAACGAAAACAGGTTATACCAACTTTTTGGTATAACCTGTCATTAAAACAATATGATGCTTACTACGCTTCAAACTTGCAGTTTATCAGCTAATCGATTTTGCTTCTTGCTTGCGATAATTGAGTGAGGCCACGAACGCCCAACCAATAAAGGCAATACCAATCAGACCAGTGATAATTTCTGGCACATGGAATTTCACTGACAATAGCATGATAATCGCTAAAGCACCGATAGCATAATGCGCGCCATGCTCAAGGTAAACAAACTCATCAAGCGTGCCTTTATCGACTAAGAATATCGTCATCGAACGCACAAACATCGCACCGATTGCTAGACCCAGCATAATAACGATAACGTCATTGGTAATCGCAAATGCGCCAATCACGCCATCGAAACTGAATGAAGCATCAAGAACTTCTAGATATAAGAAGCCGATAATACCGCCTTTCATAATCGCGCTGGTCGCCGCAGCGCCCGAGCCATTTTCTTCATTTTCTAAATCTGCTTCAAGGTCACCTTCAAGCATACCCGAAACCACTTGTACGCCAAGGTATACCAAGATACCCCATACGCCTGCAATCAATACCGCTGCTGACTGCTCAGGGTTAGCAAATGATACCGCAATCATCAACACGATAAGCGCCACAAACACACTCATGGCATCGACTTTACCCAGTTTTGCCAAACGGCTCTCAAGCCAATCAAACCAATGTACTTCTTTATCGTCAAAGATAAAGTTCAAGAACACCAGTAATAAGAAGATACCACCAAATGCTGAGATTTCAGCATGATGCGCCAATAATCTGGCTGAATATTCTTTAGGATCGTTTAACGCTAGGTCGACCACTTGCATAATACCCAAGTCAGCAGTAACCGCAACGATAACGATAGGGAATACCAAGCGCATACCAAATACAGCAACTAAAATACCAACCGTTAAAAATATCTTTTTCCAAAACTCATCCCAGCCTTTGAGGACTGAGGCGTTGACCACCGCATTATCAAATGATAATGAAATCTCCATGACGGCCAAAATAGCAGTAATAGATAGGGTGGTTATCAAGCCGCCCATACCACCATGTGAATATCCCCACCACGCCGCGACCGCTAAGGCAATGGCCGTGAAGATAAAGTCTAAATAAAAATGTCTCATGACACATCCTGTCTGGTTGCGTAAAGCTAAGGTCGGTCTATTATAGACTCAAACCACAAAAAAAGTGGCTATTGCTAACCACTTCTTAGTGCATAATTTTAAACGAAACATAAAGCATTATTGGTCGTTTGGCTATCAATAATTGTGGCTATTTTGCAACTAAAAGTACGTTGTAAAGTTACTCGATAATTCGCCCATAAAATTATTTTGTATAACTGGCTAATAAAGCTGCTTTAAACGCTGGTTTTAGTCTTGCTAATCATCCCAACCATGATGACGATACCAACCTAAATACGGCTTTAGATATCAACGCCGTATTGCTGACACATGGCTTGCAAGCCACCAGAGTAGCCTTGACCAACGGCGCGGAATTTCCACTCACCGTTATGGCGATAGACTTCACCAAATACCATCGCGGTCTCAACAGAGTAATCTTCTGCCAAATCAAAACGTACCACTTCGGTGCCGGTTTCTTCATTAACGACGCGAATAAAAGCGTTGGCTACTTGACCAAAGTTTTGACTGCGAGCCGCTGCATCATGGATAGTGACAGTGACGACGATTTTGTCGACATCAGCAGGTACTTGGGTGAGGTTTACTTTGACGACTTCATCATCACCGTCGCCTTCGCCCGTACGGTTATCACCAGTATGCTCAACCGCGCCATTGTCAGATTTGAGTTGGTTGTAAAAGATAAAGTCATGATCGCCGCGCACTTTGCCTGCGGTGCTAAGCAAAAATACACTGGCATCAAGATCAAACTCAGCACCAGAGGTTGCGCGCTCATCCCAACCAAGACCAATAAGCAACTTGGTTAAATTTGGGTCAGTTTTCGTTAGCGATAAGTTACCGCCTTTATTAAGTGATAAAGCCATGGGGCTGTCCTTGTTATTAGAGTAAATTAAAGTTATTAGAGTAAATTAAACGTTTTTTTTGAAAGTTTGATATTAGGGTTTGTTGAACATTCAAATGTGGTACTGGCAGTGGCTATTTTTTAGACAATACGCAGTGAAATTTTTGACGCCTAGTCATTCTAGGTTAGATAATTTCGCCATGTATTGGCAAAAAATAGCCCTGCCCTGAAAGGCTGATACTGAAATCACCCCAAACGTTGTTGTAAACCTAGCTAAGGTCTCGACATTATCGTCGGTTTACGCCTGATTTGATAAAAGGTTTGGGACGATTTTAGCGATCAGCAGTCCTAATATTTGAATGTTCAACAAACCCTAATTTTATAGAAGTAAAAGCGTTACTAGAGTCAGAATTATCCCGAGACCAACGCTTAATCACGCTCTATCATAACAACAAAAAATGACCCAATCAAAGTAGATTGAGTCATTATTGTTTTTAAATAAAATTTGGTCATTTTACTGAGCGTTAGAAGGGTTGCAAGGCTTTCATTTACCCTTGACGATGACGAATCTCAAAACTTTGATGAATCGGCTTTTTGATATTAAAATCGAAGCCAATGGTTTTTTGTGTGATATCAACGATGTCATAGCGCTCGATTAATTGCTCATCGAGCTCAAAACGGGTAAAGTTGTTTGAGAAATATAAGACGCCATCAGCGGTTAAGCGATTCATCGCGCGATTAATAATAGCAGCATGATCTCGCTGCACATCAAAAGTACCTTGGAACTTTTTCGAGTTTGAAAAGGTCGGTGGATCGATAAAGATAATATCGAATTGCTCGGTATTTTCCTTAATCCACTCAAAGATATCGGCAGCAACGAATTGATATTTATTGCGGCTGACGTCCAAACCGTTGAGCACAAAGTTTTGCTTACCCCAATCGAGATAGTTCTGTGACAAGTCAACGCTGGTGACTTTTTTGGCACCCGCCAATGCCGCATGCACACTTGCCGTACAGGTATAAGCAAATAAATTCAGTACTGATTTATTACGACTGTTGTCTTTAATCCGTGCGCGCATATTACGATGGTCAATAAACAAACCGGTATCGAGATAATCGGTAAAGTTGACGTAGAAATATGCACCATCTTCGCGAGCGACATGAAACTTGCCGCGCCTTTCTGTGGTGTTCTGTTTGCTATATTGATCATTACCAGATTGGCGTGCCCGAGTTTTGATAAAGATTTGTTCGCGGTTAATATCGAACACTTCACGAATACCCATCAAAGCTAGATTAAAGCGTTTTTTGGCGGTCTCGGGTGGTATGGTTTTCGGCGGTGCATATTCTTGCACGTGCGCGTAGTCACCATATAAGTCGATAGCCACTTTAAAATCTGGCAGGTCAGCGTCATAGACACGGATATTACTGACATTGTCTTTTTTAGCCAGTTTTTTTAGCTTGGCAAGATTTTTTTGTAGGCGGTTAATAAAATCTTGACCGTCTTCTACTTCAATCTCACGCTTTTCAAAACGGCTCACAAGATTGCCTGTTTGCCCAGCAATCAACGTGCCATAGCGGAAATAAACGGTAATGGCACCATTATGACAGCGTAAGGTTTTTGGCTCTTTAATCGGCAAGATATCGACTTGCTCGACATGAGAGGCCAATATACCAAGCATCGGATCAATGCCGCTACCGGCAAAGCTGTCTTGCAGAATAAGCCCAATCGCTTGATACAATGGCTTAATCATCTCTTCATCACCCAAACGCTCACCATAAGGTGGGTTGGTGATAATTAGAGGATTGCTCAATCGACCATCATCGACCAACGGCTTTAGCACACTGCTTAGACGGTCAAGTGCGCGTGTTTCGATGTCGAGTAGCGGTAGCAAGTCTTGTAGGCCAGCGGCAATCAGGTTTTTTTCTGTGGCGAGAATCGCGCCACTATCCGCATCATAACCCAAGATTAGTGGTAGGGTATCTGGCTGCTCGTTAGCAATTGCTAAGGCTTCGCGGAAGCGTGTTTGGGCATCATCAATCATCTGTTGCCATAACGCATCATCATGATGCTGCCATTGATAAAAGCCAAATTGATTGGCGGCTTTATCAATACCCACTGCGTAATCACAATGCATGAGTAGTGCTTCAATAATAAAGGTGCCTGAGCCACACATTGGATCGATTAACGCATTATAAAAAGGTGCATCGCCAGCGTCGTTCTTCTTATGCCAACCTGCACTATAGAGCAAAGCTGCTGCCAAGTTTTCTTTGAGGGGCGCTTCAGTCATTGCCACGCGATAACCACGGCGATGCAAGCTAGTACCTGATAAATCTAAATACAATTCGGCTTGCTTGTCATTAACGGTCGCGAAAATAGCAAAATCTGGGTGCTTGCTATCGACGTTAGGGCGGCTGTCATAAACTTCATTAAAGGTATCAGCAATCGCATCTTTGATACGTAGCATGGCAAACTGCTGGCTGACAGCGACGCGTTTGTCGACAGACAGACGAATGGCAAAGGTTTGCTCAAGTTTAAACTGCTCCGTCCAATTGACCGACTTCGCTAAGCCATAAAGCTGCTCTGCCACATCATACTCGGCATTAATATTTCTGCGTTTAATCAGCATCAATACCCGCGATGCCACTCGCGACCACAGACAAATCGTATAGAGATCACGCAATGTACCCGTAACGGTCAGACGGCCGGTACTTTTGATGTCACTTGCAATACCAAAACTCGTCAGCTCAGTCTGTAGCGGTGCCTCAAGCCCATCAGCACAAGTGATAATCAGCTCAAGTGACAACTCTGCTGAGAGCGCTGGTGAAAGTGCTTCTGACAACGCTGGTGAAGATGCGGCGGCAAGGGCTGGCGCGGTTGTTTCGGTCATACGGATACCTGTGGGCTAAATTGATAAATATTGATAAATAAGGCACATCATAAGATAAGATGTTTAACCGTCAATTTTACCATAATTACGCTATGGATGGTTTAAGTGGCTTTGATTAAAAGATGGTGTTTAAAATTTTGGCGTTAAGGCGTTATTAAAATCAGTACTATAGTCAAGGAGTTTTAGAATCGCTATAAGGCGACTGACCGCAGATAGTACATCGAGTACATCTAGGGCGGATAACACCGTAGCGGTTTAAAAGTGCTCTGACTATATCTATAGTGAGTGAAAAGTCATACAGATACATCATGCACTGCTGATATCCATTTTTCTTGCTTGCTGTGCCTGCGCCGACAGAGGCTACAAAAAATTGATATCAGCAATACCGTCGTGTTTTTAGGATATTTTGGCTATAGCGTCAGACTAAAAAAAATGGCTCATTATTGGTTTTTAATCTGAAGCATGTTCTCATTTTGAAAATGGTAATAAATATGAGATAAATTGCAGTCAAATGAGGAAAATAACACCGCTCAGCGATAGAGGTTCTTGTAAAGAACCATAAAAAAACTGCGTAGCCCTTATGTTCAAGGACTACGCAGTTCGACAGTATTCGAGCCTTAGTATTTGAGCCTTTATAGACGCCTGATAATACTATTCAAGAGCCAATGTACTTAAGTGTTGTGATTAAGCATTACTTTTTAAATAATCTAACATGGTGTCTGCATCTGATACTTCAAATGGGTCTATTGGGCAGTTGTCACCAAAATTAGGTTCCTTAAACACTTTTTTGATGGCTTTGTTGTCGACAAGCATCGAATAACGCCATGAGCGCATACCAAAGCCAAGATTACTCTTATCAACAAGCATGCCCATTTTACGAGTGAACTCACCATTACCATCAGGAAGCAAGAAAACATTTTCACGGTTTTGCTTTAGGCCCCATTGATACATGACAAAGGCGTCATTGACAGAAATGCAAACGATTTCATCTACGCCTAACGCCTTAAACTCATCGTAAAGCGCTTCATAACGAGGTAGATGGCTGGTCGAACAGGTTGGCGTAAAGGCACCTGGTAGTGAGAACACGACCACTTTTTTATTGGCAAATAGCTCATCTGTGGTTAAGTCTTGCCATTTAAATGGGTTGTCTCCTTCGATAGATTCATCACGAACACGGGTTTTGAAAGTCACATCAGGTACATGGGTAATCATTATTTACTCCTATTTAGGTTATTGTGTTTTTTTCAAAATTCTGCATATATATGATAATAGTTATAGCAATCCATAAGCAAATCTTTAAGCTGATATTTGCTATATAAGGTATCAAACTATATGAGATTTTTTTAGACCTTACAAGCTACGTTAGCTGCTTTGGCCCTATCCTAGAGAGCTATGTTTGAAGTAGTCTCTGTCGTTTAAGGCTTTTGCACTTACTGTTCTACATTAGGGACATCCCTAATAAACGTTATTTATCATTCTTTTTTAACGATACTGCTTCTGTAACCAATTGGGTAGTGGTAGCAAAAGGTTTGGTCGCGATAGGATAATCCACGTCTTTTGGCATGAGCAGGCGCATATGCGGATAAGGGGTGGATATATTGGCCGCATCAAAGGCACGCTTGATATCTTCTCTTAGACCTTCTTTAATCTTGGGCATACGCGCAACAGCGGCTGGTTTTACCCAAAAACGCACGATAAAAAATACCCCATATTCGCCAATTTCATCGACGGTTGCTGAGGTTTCAGGACGATTAAGCACCATATCATTGCCGGCAAGTACCTGCAAAATCTCTTTGCGGGCGTTATCAATGTCATCTTCAAACGCAATACGCACACGAACATCAAAGCGGATAAAGTTTTTGGAGGTTAGGTTGGTTACCTCAGAGGAGGCGACGTTGGAGTTTGGAATAATGACAGTGATGTTGTCTCGAGTCAAAACGTGAGTAGTACGTAGGGCAATCACCACCACACGACCTTCATTATCGTTGATATTGACCCAGTCGCCTACTTGAAAGGACTGCTCAAGCAAGATCGTAATACCAGCAATAAAGTTGGCGAGCGTCGATTGGGCAGCAAAGCCAACTGCTAAACCAGCGATACCCAAACCTGCCACTAAAGACACAATATCAAAGCCAAACTGCGCCATGACACTGGCAAGCCCCAATACCAACAATAATACCGACAAAATATTTTTAAGCAGCTGCTCAATAGAGGCATTGAGTCCGTAATGCTGTAGGATCTTGTGAATGATTTGTCCAGAAGACGTCCACAGCACGTAATAGATGCCCGCCCAAGTACTGGCCTTAGCCGTGGCTTTGATCGTCTCTGGTTCAAAGCTAATCTGACTCATAATGGCAATCAAGCTGGCAACGATCCAAATATAACGCAAAACTGAGCGTACTATTTTTGACCGGCGTTCATTCAGACGGATTCGGGATTTGCTTTTTTTGACAATATAAATAGCCAACCAATAAAAAAACCCTAATACCGCAAGCAGTATCAGGATTTTAATACCCGTGCTGGTCAGCTCTACCGCTTGCGACGTCCAATCGAATGACTCCTCATCGATTGAGCCGCCGAGAGCAAGGTAAAGGCTAGTATGTAAGTCACGAATGATCTCTTGAAAAAACTCGGTAATACTAGCGATTGCCATTGTGTCGTCCATGCAAAGTGTTTTTAGATGACCTCAAGTCGTGACAATCAATACAACACGACATGAGCGAAGATTGGTACTAAGCATAATGTTTAAAAGCGCTACTGTTTTGGGCATTAAGAAGTGCTTTCTTGAGTGTCCTGAGACTGAAAAGGTATCTTCATTTTGTGTTGGACATCGCGTAGCGCGGTACGCAAACCTTCTAGGATAGTCGGATGATAAAAAGGCGTGTCCAGTAATTGTTTGATACTTAAGTCATTGGTGATAGCAACCGCCAATATATGACCGATATATTCGGCATCGGGACCGACCATGCTCGCACCTAGGATTCTGTCTGTTTTTTTGCAGCCATAGATATGTAGCAGGCCACAGTTGACGCCCATGACTCGGCTGCGTCCTTGATTGTCGAAGCTCACGCTGCCAATCACGTGTTCGAGCTCTTCATCTTCCTCTATTTCGGGGAGAGACTTACCGACGTTGATGATTTGTGGCGAACAAAATACGATAGAGAAGGGTACGGCTGGTGGGCGAATATGAGCATTTTTTACATTGTCGCAGACCATATTGCCCGCACTAAATCCTTCATCACTGGCCACATGCAGCAGTGGAATATGGGCATTGGCATCGCCAACGATAAAGACATTTAAATCACCAATTTGACCGGTCTTTTTACTCAGATTCTTTGGGCGATTTTTGTCATCAAGCTCAACCCCTAGGTTTTCAACGCCTAGCTGCTCAATATTATTACGGCGACCCGTCGCGACCAGTACATATTCACCTTGCCACTGCTGTGTCTCACCTGCGCTGTCTTCATAATCAATAAAGGCGAGTGCTCCTTGACTACCTTCAGCCGCCTGCGTGCCAATATCTTTGATTTTACTGCCCAAATGCATCGTCAGCTCACGGCTTAAACAGTCGATGGCTTTATTGCTAATGTCTGAGTCTTTCAGTCCGGCTACTTTTTTAACACGGTTAAATAGTGTCACCTCTACACCCAAGCGATTAAATGCTTGTGCAAGCTCTAAACCAATAGCACCAGCGCCAACCACCGCCATAGATTTTGGTAAATCTGGTAGCTCAAAAACCGTATCAGACGTCAGTAAAGTGTCGCCCAACTTATCATTCCAACCTTCTGGAATAAAAGGAGAGCTGCCAGTAGCCACGATGATTTTATCTGCTTCAATCACCTCGTCATTGACCTCAATGAGACCTTGCTCATTGATATGAGCGCGACCCGCTATTTTTTTGTGGTCAGGCCAGCTATCGACTTGTTTTTCAATATAGCTTTCAAAATGACTGCGTTCAGTGCGGACGCGTTCCATGACTTGTTTGCCATTTATCTGAGCGCTGCCATGAATCCCAAATTCCGCAGAGTGATTGGCATCATGAGCGCGGTCGGCTGCGGCAATGAGCAGTTTGCTGGGCATACAACCGACCGCAATACAGGTGGTCGTCCAAAAGCCATCATTAATAATGACGATATCATCTTTGGTTTTACTGGCTTGGCGAAAGGCATTCTGTCCTGCTGTCCCTGCGCCAATGACGGCAACCGATACCTTGCGCGTGACTTGATGGTATGTACTAGCGGCAGTGCTGTCTGACTGGTTATTCATATTATTCTCAAATAGTTATATTTTATATGATGTGAGTGACTGATAAGATGTTGGCTTTTAATCGTTTGTGCTTAGCGTCTCAATAAGCGCTATTCTATGACGATGTTAGTGCCAATAACCATAATAAAAGTTATGGCGCTAACATCGTCAGTAAGCGCTCGGTATAGTCTTTAGCACGTAGATTACGCTGCGCATGAGTAAGATTGCCGTCTTTGTCAAATACGAAGGCCGAGCGTACCAGACCTAACGTAATCTTACCGTACATGTTCTTTTCTTTAATGACGTCAAAGTACTGGCATAGCTCTTCGTCGTTATCACTGATCAGTGGAATCTGTAAATCATATTTTGCGATAAATTTTTCATGAGATTCGGCACTATCGCGGGACACCCCAACGATATCATAGCCTAAGCCATCAAAATCATTAATGTGCGCTGTGAACTCTGTCGCTTGTGTGGTGCAACCTGGAGTATTGTCTTTTGGATAAAAATAAAGAATCAGTCCTTTGTTAGTATGCGCAACCAAGTCTTTTAAGCTAATATCGTCATGAATAAAATGACCATCTAGCTCACGTACCATCGTCACTGGAAAGTCGGGCAGGGCAATAGTCTCTGTGGTTGGCTTAGCCATGGTAAAATCCTTAGTTGTTTTATGGTTTTTTTAGATTATGGTGGTCTTATTATAGGCAGATTAGCAGAAATAAATACTCAGTTTTACACTTCACTTATTCATTCGCAACAAAAAAGACTGGTCATTGCCAGTCTTTTTTGTATTAACCCATTTATTGCTTATGCAGGTTTTTGTGGTTGCTTTAAGTCTAGGCCAACAGTGCATTGCTGCAAGTCTTTTTGCATTTTCTTTACATAGGGTAGGCCTGACGGGTCTTTTTTGTCTTGGGCATAGCTCTCAATTTCCCACATTTGACCGATTGTCATGTTGCTACGGACATCAATAGTGCAATTGCATAGCTTGGTCGCGTTGCTCTTGTCAGCGACTTTATACTTGACGGCACCGCTCACGCAAGTATTGATATTGTTTTGCTTAATATCGATAGCATTGGCTTGTGGCATGGCAAACAGCGCAGCGAGGGCTAGGGGTAATACGGGCAATAACTTCATAAATATCCTCTCAAAGGTGGCGGCAATTTTGTAGATTTTTACGCAGAGCAAAATAAAATGACGGTAGATAAAAAATGGAGATAAATAGCACTTTTTCTCTACCATTTGTCTATTTAATGACAAATATAATCGTTCATACCATAGCAAGTATCACAATTAAAATACAACGGCGGCGTGCTGTGTTAATGCAAGCGAATGTTTCGCTAATGTTTAGTCATAGCGTCCGCTGCTATAGTCGAGGCAATTTTAAGTCAGTACAAAGCAACTGAGCACAGATATGACAATAGTAAATCATGCGAGGTTATCACCGTACCAATTTACAAATGCTTTGGTTGTATATAGTCGATACTAAATAGAGTAGAGACACAACATGAAGGTGCGTGACTGTTACAAATTTTTCTTGCTTGCTGTGCCTACGCAGACAGAGGCGGCAAAAAATTTATATCAGTCACGCTGTATCTTTTTTATATTGACCTGCTATAACCCATATAACCCATATAACCAATCCAAGCGCTAAGATTGATAATGGGTGGGATCAGCGACACCTGCTTTGGCAAACCCTTGACGACGTAAGGTGCAGCTGTCGCAAACGCCGCAGGCAAGACCGTTGGCATCGGCTTGGTAGCAAGAAATCGTCTGGCCATAATCGACACCCAATGACAGCCCAAGCTCAATGGTCTTCGCTTTGGATAACTGCTGCAATGGCGTCTGAATGGTTAGATGATGACCAGTCACACCCGCTTTAGTCGCTAGATTCGCCATGTGCTCAAAAGCGGCGATGTATTCAGGGCGACAATCTGGATAGCCAGAATAGTCGACTGAGCTGACGCCAATGACGATATGGTTGGCATCGATGACTTCAGCGACGGCTAGGGCATAAGATAAGAATATGGTATTGCGTGCAGGCACATAAGTGTTTGGAATGGCATCGTTATCAATCTCATCGCGTTTCTTATTAGGGAACTTCTCTGCATCTCCGTCAGGAACGATCATGCTGTGATCGGTCAATGATGAGCCGCCCAACTGAGCGATATCAATATCGATAACACGATGATTGACCGCGGCTGTTTCTGCGATACTTTTTGCGGCGACAAGCTCACTATTGTGACGCTGACCATAGTTGAAGCTGACCGCAGTAACCGACGCATAACGCGCCTTGGCCCAATATAAGCAAGTCACTGAATCGAGACCACCAGACAGTAGCACAACAGCATTTTGGCTTTTATGCAGTGTTGTTAAGCGCTCATCGGCTGTTTGATTTTGGGCGTTGGCTGGTGTGGTAGCGTTAGTCATAGTGTTGTCTATTATTGATTGGCGAAAAACGGCTATTTTAGCAAAAATACGGCTATTACAGAACCATAAAGGCGATAAGATTTTGTTCCTCGCATCGATTTTCACTACATTCTATGATTGTTTGCCCACAACGATAGCATTTATGCTAATAATTTAGCCTCATCTTTTCAATACCTTAGTGATTTTTGTTATAATCGCTGCGGCTTTTAGCGTCTCACTCGTGTGTCACTATTAATATTGAGACGCCTTCTGTTTTATAGCTTGCTTTATAGTCACATCATTATAGTCACATCATCCTTGCAAAGATATTGAGTAATTTATGACCGCAGCGACCTTGTTTACACCAACATTCCCTCCTCAATTTAACGAGTTGTCTACCAATGCTGACTTCGATAATCATTCTTTAGAGACTGATAGACATAGTATGGAATACGATGAGGTGAACGACGAGCTCAATGATGCTATGGACGTGGCAGCTGATAGTGAGCATGCTGGTGTTGACTATGGCAGTGCTGAGCAATTGGCTGACGAACAAGCACTGACAGAAACAGCGATATTTCGCAAACTACAAAAAAAGCTGCGCCGCCAAGTATCTTGGGCGATTCGTGACTTCAATATGATTGAAGATGGCGATGTGGTGATGGTTTGCGTGTCAGGTGGTAAGGACAGTTATACATTGCTTGATATTTTATTGCTGCTAAAACGTATTGCGCCGATCAACTTTGATATCGTCGCGGTCAACCTTGATCAAAAGCAGCCCGGTTATCCTGAGGATATTTTGCCAGCGTATCTGAACGAGCAGGGCATTGCTCATTATATTTTAGAAAAAGATACTTATAGTATCGTCAAAAGCGTGGTGCCAGAAGGCAAGACTTATTGCTCAGCATGTTCGCGTTTGCGTCGTGGCTCGTTATACGGTTTTGCCAAGCAGATTGGCGCGACCAAAATTGCCCTTGGTCATCACCGTGACGACATGCTCACGACTTTCTTTTTGAACTTATTTCATGGCGGCGCGCTAAAATCGATGCCGCCAAAATTGCTCAGCGACGACAAGCAAAACATGCTCATTCGCCCTTTGGCATACGTTGAAGAAAAAGACATCATTGAATACGCACGCCTCAAAGCGTTTCCGATTATCCCGTGCAACTTATGTGGTAGCCAGACCAATCTACAGCGCGCTATTATTAATGACATGCTACGCGAATGGGATAATGCTCATCCGCAGCGTTTGGCCTCTATCTTTAAGGCCATGCAAAACGTTGCTCCTTCACAATTAGCAGACCGTGAGTTATTCGATTTTGAACACTTAAGTCTCGACCGTGATAACGATGAGCGTTTATTTGAAGGCGACAATATTCAAGCCGGGCAGACAGATAGTTTGGCTGAGATTGGTTTACCTGTATCGCCAAGGACGCAAACGTTCAATCCTAAGTTCGCTAGTGACAAGCCTTATTCTACAGAGACGGATAAAGCCGCGCAAAACGAGCGCAAAGCGCAGAAAATTCCAACGATTAACCCAGTGATTTAGTAGTTTATAAGTTAGTACGAGATTAAATAGTACCTATTAATTAGTAGAATACTAAATAGCTCAAAAAAACCAGCCGATCTCTGACGAGTGGCTGGTTTTTTTATGTCTGGATGCTATTAACAGCATTAACTTTTAGCAAAAACTGGTAGCGGGTCAAAACTAACCTCTGAACGTGGTAATTTCGCCACATCTTGCATACGCCAATCGTCTTTGCCTTCATTACTCACTTGCAAATAATACTTGGCTTTTACCGGATCAATATCTGCTTTGGCAGTGTATTTATTGCCTTCTTGATGCTGTAGCACCACATCACGATCTTTTTTAATGTCGGTGGCATGCGAAATCGATAAATCCAAGGTATCTGGATAAGTAATTGGTGTGCCATTAAGCAACTTACCTGACTGCAGGCTCTGTTCAGGATAATTTAAATAAAACACAATATTGCCATTATCGGCAAATTGCATTTGTCCATGCAAGTCTAAATCATACGTGAGCTTGTCACGAGAGACATCATGATAGAGCGTTTTGCCATCCATATACCAGTCGTCACGTACCACGCTATCACGGATCTGGTAAGAGTAATAAACAAACCAAATACAAGCGATCACGACCGCAGCAGGCATGCCAATCACAAAGATAACGACCATGTAATTCTTGTACCATGGCTGAGTATCTTGATGTTTAAAGTTCGGTGCTGGAGTAGACATAAAATACCTATGCATCAGATACGCAATCAATAGATAGCTGTTCATTAGACATCTACAAATGGTATCAACGGATAATTTGGCGGCTAAGCGCTACCAGTTTAATGGTAAAACATTTATTCGATAGTCTTTGACTCTCAAAGTCGCTGACTACCGAATGACATAAAGGAAACTAAATAATCAGTTCAGTGATGAATTACTGACCTTGAGTCGTAAAGACGTTTTGCTTACTGACATTGTACTTACCGTCTTCACTGGTCACATTTAACGTCACTGGCGTTTGACCAAATTCAATCACATCAGGATCACCATAAATACTGACAGGCATATCGAAGCTTTCGCCTGCTTCTAAGGGTACATCGTTGAAGCGCAGCTCTAAACTCAGACCCTCTTGCGGGGCGAGCGTTATTTTATAACTGTGAGGCTCTTGGGTTTTGTTGGTTAGCTTGACGATATAGCTGTTTTCGATCATGCCTTGGGTATTGATAGATGATAACTGGTTACGATCACGACGTATATCAATCTCTAGCGGCACGCGATCGGTTAACGCATATATCACACCGCCACATAGTACGGCTAATAATGTCAAATAAGCAAATAGTCGTGGGCGCAGTACGCGGCTTGGCTCTTTTTCTGCTAGCTGACGTTCGGTCGTATAACGAATCAGGCCACGCGGATAGCCGACCTTGTCCATCACTTCGTTACAGGCATCGATACAAGCCGCACACTGAATACAGCCGACTTGCAGGCCATCACGAATATCGATACCAGTAGGGCAGACCTGCACACACATGGTGCATTCAATGCAGTCGCCTAAGTGCTCTGGGTTTGTGCCTTTTTTACGGGCACCGCGCGGCTCACCGCGTTCATAATCATAAGATACGATTAATGTGTCTTTATCAAACATCACACTTTGAAAGCGGCCATAGGGACAAATCTGTACACACATCTGCTCACGCATATAGCCTGCATTGGCATAAGTAGCAAAGGTAAAGATAAACATTGAGACCCATACCCACGTTGGCCAGTCAGGGAAAGGAATCATTCCTATTGACTGCCAGCTATGATATAGAGAATCTGTCCCAGCTACATAACTAACAAAGGTCGCTGCTGTAATCACAGAAAGCAAAAACCAAATTGAATAGACGACAGTGCGTTTGAAGACTTTGCTCGCACTCATCGGCGATTTATCAAACTTCATACGCTTATTGCGATCGCCAATTACCCATTTTTCAACATATTGGTATAGATGGGTCCATATCGTTTGAGGACAGGCGTAACCACACCAAACGCGTCCTGCATATACCGTCACCATAAACAGCGTAAACGCGGCAATAATGGCAAATGCTGCAATAAAATAAAAATCTTGGGTCAAAAACGTCATGCCAAAAATATAGTAATGCTGCGAGGGCACATCAAACCATATTGCTTGTCTATCATTATAGCGCAGCCACGGCAGTAACAAAAACAGCGCCAAAAAGGCATACATACTAACGACGCGGATATTTTGATAAAAACCTGTGACAAACCTCGGGTGCACGCGTTGCTTGGTCGCATCAAGATCGACCTGCTGTACGGGGATTTTATTAGATTGTTGTGCTGACATAAACGTGCCTCTTTAAAAAAAGAATCAGTCTGCTGGCATGATGAACAAACACCTATAATAAAAAGATGTTGGAATGTGCGATGTTATCAATGTCAGTAAGTAGCTGAGTAGGATAATCACTGTAAAAAACAGCGAACCCTGCTACCAAATGAGCGATTGTAAATAGCCAATTACGATTGAACCACTCATACTAAAAATAGCGACAGATAAGTGGTGTTTAAGTTTTGCTATTTTAACATTCTCCCTACTATAAATGGGGTGATAATGTTAAAACACAATCATTATATAAGAATAATAAATGTCATGTAGTGATATAAAATAAACTGGTCGGCATAGAGGTGCAAGTGCAAGTCATTGGCCAAATAAAGCGAATATCATGACAAGGATAATGAGGTCATTAACTCAACACCTTTAGCACAACAGCCAAACAAAAGGGAGAACTGCAATAACAGTCCTCCCTTTTTTCTATCTTATCCATTTATCGTATCAAGAATGACTAAATCAATCTTAGTTAACAGTAGCTGCTGCTTCGTTCGGCGCAGTAGCAGTAACTGGTAGCGCTTGAGCGGCTTTAGCGGGCTTGTCTGATAAAGAGTAAATATAAGCAGCAAGTAGCATGATACGCTCATTACCTAGCTTGGTTTCCCACTGCGGCATAACACCAGCACGACCATAACGTAGTGTATTTCGTACCGTTTCGCGATCGCCGCCATACAGCCAGATATTATCAGTCAAGTTAGGTGCACCTGCTGAGATCATTCCTTTACCATCTTTATCATGGCACAAGGCACAATTTTGCTGAAAGATTGCACTGCCTTGAGCGACCAAAGTTTGATCGAGCTTGCCGTTATCTTTGCTACCGTTGTTAGCAGATAGTGATAGTACATACTCTGACGCTGCACGCACGCCATCTTCACCGATCTGATCGCGCCATGCTGGCATACCACCAACGCGGCCATTGTGTAGCGTCGTCAAGATGTTTTGTGCTTCACCACCGTACAGCCAGTCGTTATCAGTCAAGTTCGGATAACCCGTTGCACCTTTCGCATTAGAACCATGGCATACCGAGCAGTTCTGTAAGAACAAACGGCTACCAACTTTCAACGCATTTGGGTTTTCAGAGAGCTTTTCAACATAAGGCGCAAGCTCTGCAATTTTTCCATCGATCTGCGTTTGCAAATCTGCAGGTGGTGTTTCACTACGGCGCATTGTTGCTTGCAAATCATTGAGTGTACCTAGCGTTTGAGCAGCTCCGGCAGCGTTTGCTTTAACCAAAATACTTTTTTCAAAGTTATCCGTAAATACTTTGTTGTTCTGTTCAAGTTCACTGTTTAGCTCATTGTGCGAGGTCCAAGGTACCGTTTCGCCATCGACTTCTACTGTGGTAATACCGTCCCAATGCTTAGGGAACATGGCTGGGAAAAACACCCAGTAAGCGATGCCCCAGACGATTGAGCCAAAAAATATCACTAACCACCACTTGGGCAGGGGTTTGTCGTATTCTCGGATGCCATCGTATTCATGGCCTGTTGTACCGTCTTCTTCTACTTCTGGCTTGTACTTTAGAACCATCAAAAGGACGCCAAGAATAAATAGCCAACAAGCAAAACTAAATACAGTGATCCAAGAACTCCAAAAAAATGTCATCGTTTATCCTTATTGCGCTGCTCTTCAGACAGAGACTTTATATCCTCGTCATCAAGCGCAAGTTGTGCATCTTCTTCGAAGCGTTTTTTGTTTTTTGGCGAATACGCCCACCATGCAACGCCTACAAAGGCAACAAAGGCAGAAACGGTCGCAATTGTTTGTAATTCACCAATACCCATTAGCGCTGTCCTTCCATTGCAGTACCCAACTGTTGGAGATAGGCGACCAAAGCATCAAGCTCAGTGGCACCAAGCACCGCATCAGGAGCACCTTCGATATCTTCTTCAGTGTAAGGTACACCAAAGCGATCACGGAATAGACGCATCTTAGTTTGAACGTTTGTACCATTCACCTCATTGGTCGCAAGCCACGGGAAACCAGGCATCACAGACTCAGGAACTAATGAACGTGGCGCAATAAGATGCTGCTTTTGCCAGTCTTCTGAATAGCGTCCACCAACACGTGCTAGATCTGGTCCAGTACGTTTTGAGCCCCATAAGAATGGGTGATCCCACGTAGATTCAGCAGCGCGTGAATAAGGTCCATAACGTTCAACCTCAGCACGTAGTGGGCGAACCATCTGCGTGTGACAAACGTGACAACCTTCACGAATATAAATATCACGACCTTCGAATTCAAGCGCAGTCCATGGCTCCATAGCAGGTAGCGGCGCGTTCACACCACCGTCTTCTGGACCCTTGTTATCATAAATCAGCGGTACGATTTCAACGAGTGTTGCAAAACTAATCGCAATAACGATACCGATGACCAACAGGCCTGTATTTTTTTCAATAATTTCATGCGGTGTACCAGCCATGATCGCTCCTTATACGTTAGCTGTCGAGGTATCGACACTAGGTTCATGATCCGTTGGATCAGCGACATCTACAGGCTTACCTTCTGGCATCTTGAGTGTTTTATAGCAGTTATAAGCCATCACAAACATACCTGACACATACAAGAATCCACCAAAAGCACGCCCGATATATGGGAAATGCGAGAACTCAACTGTATCAACGAAGCTGTATACCAAAGTACCATCTGGATTAGTAGCCAACCACATCATGCCTTGACCAATACCTGAGATCCACATTGATACGATGTAAAAGATAGTACCTGCAGTCGCTAGCCAGAAATGGGTGGTGATTAAGCTGATAGAGTACATTTTTGGTTTGTTATAAATACGTGGTAATAGTACATATAGCGAACCAATGGTAATCATACCTACCCAACCAAGCGCGCCTGAGTGTACGTGACCGACTGTCCAATCCGTATTATGCGATAGCGCATTAACGGTTTTAATAGACATCATTGGGCCTTCGAACGTCGACATTGCGTAGAATGACAATGCTACGATCATAAAGCGAATGATTGGATCGGTACGTAACTTATCCCAACTACCAGATAGCGTCAATACACCGTTAATCATACCACCCCAAGAGGGTGCAAATAAGATGATTGAGAATACCATTGCTAATGACTGCGTCCAATCAGGAAGCGCTGAATAATGCAAATGGTGACCACCAGCCCACATATAAGATGCAATCAATGCCCAAAAGTGAACGATAGACAAACGATACGAATAAATAGGACGACCAATCTGTACTGGAACGAAGTAATACATCATCCCAAGGAAGGCTGCCGTCAAGTAAAAACCTACCGCGTTATGTCCGTACCACCATTGCACCATCGCATCAGTTGCACCGCCAAATAGCGAATAAGATTTGAACGCGCTAACCGGAATCGCCATGCTGTTTACGATATGTAGTAATGCAATCGTAATAATAAAAGCGGCAAAGAACCAGTTGGCCACATAAATATGTGAGGTTTTGCGTTTGATGAGTGTCCCGAAGAAAACAATGGCATAAGATATCCATACCAGAGCAATCAAAATATCGATTGGCCACTCAAGCTCAGCGTATTCCTTAGTCGAGGTCAAGCCTAGAGGAAGGGTGATAACGGCAGAGACGATAACCGCTTGCCAACCCCAAAAGGTAAACCAAGCCAAATAAGGGGCAAATAGCCTTGTCTTACAGGTGCGCTGAACAATATAGTAAGACGTTGCGAACAGGGCAGAGCCACCGAAAGCAAAAATCACTGCATTGGTATGTAGCGGTCTTAAACGACTAAATGTCAGCCATGGGATGTCAAAGTTAAGCGCTGGCCATGCCAACTGTGAAGCAATGAACACGCCAAGGCTCATGCCGACGATGCCCCATACCACGGCCATTATCGTAAAAAATCTTACGATGGTAATTTCATACTCACGGTCAACTGGGGCGACTGCTGTGTTTTGTAAACTCATTGGATGATTCCTTTACAGCCCGAATTATCAACAGAATTAACTAACTCTCCGCATTATCTGCAGCAACCATACTGGTGCAGGCAGATAGTCATCGCGGTACATGCTGTCTCTTGACTCAATTATTATCTTAAGGTTATTAACTATCAAGCTAAGCTTCCACTCAGTATCAGTTGATGCAAAGAGGAAGAGGGTAGCGCTAGGAACATGCAGCGCTTACAGCCAGTTGATAGTAGGATTGTTAATAACTCGTTAAGGTAAATAAGGAGTGACACCGTATAGAAGCATCAAACATCTAGTGATATTAAGGATTTATCTTAATTATTACTGAAAACAACAGCAATAACGAAGATAGACACTGATATCCATCTGGTCGTAAAACAGCATGGACCATTGATGTATGCTAGCGGTGGCTGACAAAAAAACAGGTTAACGTAATGTTTAGTTAAAACTCCCGACTCTGTTTAAGGGTATTGTAACGCAATCCTAATTAAATATCATCAGAACTATGCGGCAAAATACAAACTCTTTGGTAAAAATCTGCGTAGGCAACTTATTATTGCTACGCTATCAGCCTATTTTATACCCAATTTTAAGACTATTCTAGAGGGCAGAATCCTATGAATCATAGGGTATAAGTACAAAATATAGAGAAGTTTTTGTAACAATGGCAACATTAGCCTTATAAATAGGTTTTACTTATCGGTAAATCGCCCCTTATAATGAGATTGAAAAGTATCGACAGTAGTTTCCTACGCATTGTTATAATAACGATGACACAATAACGATTTTAATCATTTGAATACGATTGGGCGGCAGTAAGCAGTAATTGATACGGTTAGCCTAGCACCCTATTCATTAAGGACAATAATATGGCAGTTTTTTTGACAGATGCATGGTTTGATGACGTTGAGAAGTTAGGTAGCGAAGCTGGTGAGCTAAATTTGCCACCCGCGCTGGCTAATATGGTTATCAACCTAAAAGTGTCTGACACCGATGGAGATATCGAAGCCAACTTTGCTGATGGCCTATTGCATCGCGGCTTAAATGATAATGCGACCACCACATTATTGCTTGACCGTAGTATCTTGCAATCAATCATTACCGACTTTGATACCAACGAAATCATGGGCGCATTTATGAGTGGTAAAATTCGCGTTGAAGGCGATATGTCACAATTGATGGCGGTACAAACGGCACGTCCAAGTGCTGAGCAAAAAGAATTGTACAAACGTGTCAAATCTATGACGACGATGGCTTAACGGCTTAAGTCTATATCTTTCACTTTTTCAATTGATTTTTTTTATCGATATTGTCTAAGCAAAGCACAAAAAAGCTCCTAATTTTATATTAGGAGCTTTTTTACGAATGATAATATGAGTAAGAAGAAGTAATTGTCGCAATGAATGCCTAGCGATGCTGCTTACTTAGACTATTTAAATTAATTAAACGACTTAAGTTTCTTGAATGTTTAGCTGGCTTTTGATGCCGCCGTCGCATCTTGTGACTTTTGGTTTTCTTTATACATCGCTGCCTGTAGCCAGACATTCGCTTGTACATAGTCATGTACGTTAATAGAAGCAGTCTCTGTCGTATTGAGCGCACCAATACGCACCACGAATGGATCGGCGTCTTGTTCACGTAGTATTACCACATCAAACAAGATAATGGGCTTGCCATTAAAGAGGGTTTCTTGCTTGCCAAGTACTTGACCTTGGCACCATGCCTCGTCTTCTTGTCCCAGAGTATCACCGAACAAATAAGCACACATATGACCTAGGTTAATCTCGACTGGCGCCATTTGTTCTTTGGTCTCAGGCTTCCACTCTTTGATTTGCTCTTGTAGATCATCCGGTATTTGACCATCATTGGCGGCGACGATATCGTTAAAGGCACGATGGTAGCGAATGGCTTCTTGATCTTCTACCATAATAACTTCGTGCTGCTCGCTTAGCTTGATTTCATGTGCCCAAGCACTAAAATTCACGAAGTAAGACGTATCGCGTTGATACAAATGACGGTTGGCGGTATAAAGCTGGTCAAAGGCATAAATAATACTGCCGTCAGCCGTGCGCAAACGCAGTACTGCGTCGTGTGAGTTGTCGTTGGCAATGATACGCTCGATTTTGCAATGTAGCCCATAAGGACTGTCGACACATGGATAGGCGTTGATAAAGCATTCGGGCTTACCGTCTTTCATCGCCAGCACTTGGTTGATGTGGCAAGGTTGGTCTTCAGATAGCAACAAGCAACTGTCTTTGGCGCTGACGTTGGGGTTGAGACCTTTCGGCATGGCCGCCTTTTCGATCATCTTTTGCAGCCACTCTGGCACATCATGACTCATATCATCGGTTAAAATACGCCAATGATCGGCATGACCGGCAGCTTGCTCGTCAGATAAGGTGATTTTGGTAGGAGATTGGATGTTTTTATATTGATAATTAATGGTCATGAAAATACTCAAACTTAAGTCAGCGATGAGGTTTGGACCTAACGCTGACATTGCTCATCTAGCATCCAATATTTATAATCATTGGTCTAAGATAGCTAGCAATGTCGGCAGTATAGGGTCAGCAAACAACAAGGAGGGGTTATTGACAATTGTCCTTAGCATACAATATATAGGTATAGACGCAAGTAATAGCAAGCCCCTCATAAAAAATAATAACAAAACCCGGTTTTTTGGCAAAAAATACGCGCAGTTTTTGCTAATGACTGGCACATATCCGCCAAATTGTGTCAAACTAGCTCCCTTTTGATGGCCAAATTTGGCCTGTTTTAAACCCTATTTTTGTGTTCAATTTATATGTTGGTATGGCAGGCGCACTCTATAGGGCGTTTGTCGCTGCTCGTTTTGGCGCATATAAAAGTCGCACGTAGATAAGATAAAGAGTTTGAATATGTTTCGTCCTTTAGCGTTATTTATCGGCTTACGATACACCCGAGCAGAGCGTAGTAATGGCTTTATCTCCTTTATATCGCTGATCTCGATGATAGGTTTGACCCTTGGGGTTGCCGTATTGATTACGGTTTTGTCGGTGATGAATGGTTTTGACCGTGAGTTAAAGACCCGTATTTTGGGCATGGTGCCGCAAGCAACCGTTATCTCAACCGAGGTGATTGGTGATTGGGAGCAATTGGCTGATCGTATTAAAGAAGATCCAGAAGTCGCTGCCGTCGCGCCCTTTATTCAGCTGCAAGGCATGCTGACCTCGAATGGTCAAGTGGCAGGTATCATGGTCACTGGTGTCGATCCTCAGTACGAAAAAAACGTCTCGATCATTAACGATCACATGACTGAAGGCAGTATCGATACTCTACAAGCGGGTGATTTCAGTATTGTGCTGGGTGAAGAGATGGTGCAATCGTTGGGCTTGAGCATCGGTGATAAGGTGACTTTGGTGTTGCCAGAAGCATCGCCATCACCGGCTGGTGTGATACCGCGCTTTAAGCGTTTTACCTTGACGGGTATTTTCAGTATCAGCCCAGAAGTGGACAGCCTCATGGCCTTTATCCCGATGAGTGATGCCGGTAAGTTGCTCCGCCTCCCCGATGGCGCTCAAGGTATCCGTATGAAGCTAAACGATATCTTTACCGCGCCCATTGCTGCCCAAAAAGCGGCTGCGATTGCTCCTGATCGCCTCTATCCGAATGACTGGACGCAAACGCACGGCAATCTATTTGGGGCGATCCAAATGGAAAAAGCCATGGTCGGGTTGCTACTGTTCTTAATCATCCTAGTGGCAGCATTTAATATTGTCTCAAGTCTGGTCATGCTGGTCACCGATAAAAAAGCTGATATTGCGATTCTAAAGACTTTTGGGGCATCTCCTCGTCTGATTACACAGGTCTTTATGGTACAAGGCGTGGTCATCGGCTTTATTGGTACGATTGCAGGTACGATTTTGGGTGTGATATTTGCGTTGACAGTGAGCGATATCTTAGGCTTCATTAATCAAGCCTTCGGTCTCAATCTCTTCGATGCTTACTTCGTTAATTATCTACCATCACAGCTGCGCTTAACGGATGTGATATTGATCACTGGTGCGTCATTTGTATTGAGCTTTTTGGCCACTATTTATCCAGCGCGCCGAGCGGCTAAAATTCAACCTGCGCAAACGTTGCGTTATGAGTAATTGATACTCAAGCGAGGCGTAGTTATCATTAAAATGAGAAGCCATTAAAGTGAGAATAGCCTCGTTTTAAGCAACTATGCTGCAGGTGATAAGTGTTAGCCAAATTAAAAAATCATGAATATCGGTATCAATAAAATAAAGGAAGTGCTATGTCTGCCATTTTAAAGGCGACCAATATCAATAAGATATATGATGAAGGCGCGGTTAGTACCCAAGTATTGACAGGCTTGGATTTGACCGTCAATGCTGGCGAGCGCATCGCTATCGTTGGCACCAGTGGCTCAGGAAAAAGCACCTTGCTACACTTGCTGGGCGGATTGGATACGCCAACCAGTGGTGAAGTCTGGCTGCATGGTCAGTTGTTAAACAGCATGAATGAGACTGAACGCGGGGCGATGCGTAACAAGCACCTAGGGTTTATTTATCAATTTCATCATCTGTTAGCAGAGTTTACAGCGATTGAAAACGTCGCGATGCCACTGCTGCTGCGCCCTAAAGTATCGACGACTGAGGCAAGAGACCAAGCGATTGCCATCCTAAAAAGCGTTGGTCTGGAGCATCGTTTGGCGCACAGGCCAGGCGAGCTGTCAGGCGGTGAGCGTCAACGCGTGGCCATTGCCCGTGCCCTCGTCACCAAACCCTCGCTCATATTGGCAGATGAGCCAACAGGCAACTTGGATTATGACAATGCACAAAGTGTTTTTGGCTTGTTATCAGAGCTGCAAAGTACCATGCAAACAGCACTATTGATGGTGACCCATGACCGTAACTTGGCGGCGCTGGCAGATCGCCAAATGTTGCTACGTAATGGTCATTGGGAACAGTATTAATGCGTCGAAACTGTTTAACCGTACCATTTGCCTAGAGCGTGTCCTCAATTCAAACGCTTGTATCTAAATGGACTAAAAATGGCTAAATTTTGCCAAATATTGTCAAATAGCTGATTAATATCTCGATATTATTTGCGCTATTTTCCTCGTTTGACGGCAATTTATCTTATTTTCATGACCATTTTTAAAATGAGGACACGCCCTAATGTAGTCGATTTATATAACATTGACGACAGTAGTCCTGTCTCACGTTACAAGGATAAATACAATGAACGAAGATGAAGATCCAATCGCTGCTTTCGGCAGTGCGGAAGAGGGCAATGAACCATTAAAACCCTATATGGATCCAACCCTATTTGACACCATTGATAGGCAGGCGCAGATTGAACTGCTTACCCCAGTTTTTGATGCTATTACGCTTGCGGGCGTTGATTACGATCTAAAAGCACAAGACAGCGCCACTGGCAAACGCTATACGCTGCTCAAAGATGAACAAGTGATCGATATATTTGAGATGGATAGCAGATTTACAGACAATGTCATTGCGGCAATAGAGAAAGAGAAAGAAGACGATTGATCAAAATGCCTAAGCGCTGTATTGAAAGCATCCATCAGCGTTTAGGTGTCTTGTCGATAGGTTTGTGTTGGCGTTTTTGCCAGCTGGTGACGGTTTTATAACGCCAAATTGCCTTAAATGCCAAGCCACAAACGATGCTAGTAATGACGGCAAGGATAGTGATACCCACACAGAATGCGGTTAACGATACAGTGCCTTGATATGTGATAAAGGGGTTGGCACCATCAGATAGTGCCCATAAGCTAAAGTCAGCAATCATTCTGCCAATAAGCCGTAAACTGATCATCGGCACGTCAAGAATTTTGGCACCGATGTAGTAACCAGCGTAAAAGATAGGTAGGCTAGTGACAGGGTTGGTAATCCAAGTTAAACCAAGCGCCATAGGGACATTGGCACGAAAAATTAGCGAGCCAATTAATGCTAATAACATCTGTCCGGGTAGCGGAAAAAATGCACTGAGCACGCCGATATAGACCGCTTTATTTAAGCTGTGCCGGTTAAAATGCCATAAGCGCGGATCAGCCAAATGCGGTGCAAATAATTTTAAAATGCGGCTTTCTAGAATTTTCTCTGGTGTGGGCAGCAAGTTTTTAAGACGTTTTTGGGACACAGCATCGCCTTTAATCGTTATCAACCGCTGGTTCAATCACATTGATGGGCTGATATAAAGAGATATTAGGAATAAAATACGGGTAGGAATAGTATCAGAAAAACAAAGTAATGGTATTGAATAATCAGTATTGCAATATGTCCCGTGAGTATAGGGTAATAAAAAAATAAATGCTATTGCTGGACGAGGGCGTGGCCTCGATCTGAATGGTAGCGACTAAAGGGTTAAAAAATGGCCAAATCTTGCCAAATGGCGTTAAATAGCTGGACAATATCCTGATATTATCCGCGCTACTTTTCTTATTTTGTTACCATTTATCTCATTTTTATCACTATTTCCAACATGAGTACACGCTCTAACGACAGTCTTTATTGCTAGCGTGAAGCTATAGATTCCCGCCCGTTTTTGACTGGCAACACTCAAGCAAAATTGGTCGTATTTAAACGTTCAGCTCATCAAGCAAGGAGCGCTGGTGTACTGGTTACTTGGCAGTTTAGTGATTATCGCTATGATGGGGGTTTTGGCAGTCGCAGATAGTATGGCGATACCATTTAACTCGTTAATAGCTATGAGCGGCGCCACTACGTTGTTACCGCTACTATTAGTCATCGTCGCTATTATTTTGATAGCTATTAACCAGCGTCAAGCTCTGTCTATAAGCTCAGTGGACGTCCATAAGCTTTCTTCTCAAGGCGACTTCTCTCAGCCTTCTGTTCCTCAAAATACCTCTCCATACGGTTCTTCTCCCTCTAAACTCCCCATTCGAATGATCAATTATTCGCTGATAATGATACTGGCAATAGGGTTAGTGATTGGTAGTGCATTACAAGCTTTGATGGGTTACCAGCGGGCAGAAGCAACAAAAATTATTGAGCCTATACGTGTGCAAGCGTTGGTTACTATCGAGGGTATTAGCGATAGCGTTTATGATGACGTCACCAATAGCGGCTATCGACAAATCGCTACCATTAGTCATATGTCGCCATTGATCTCTGAGCTAACGGCTCAGGAATTAGATAGCATTGCGGCCGATTATGTTACAAATATTGATAATAGCCTAAGCAATAATAGTTTAGCTGGCGCTGATTTGAACGAAAAAGCTGAAAACATTGCTAACGACATCAAATACCGCGTGCTACTCAATGCTTATCCAAAAAGCGGCTCTAAAAGCTCGCAGATGATTGACGTAAACCAGCTGCAGCCGGGTGATCAGTTATTTATGACGCTAACACTCGCAGCGCTTGCTACCTCTGAGCAAGCGATTAATAACCCTTCTGGTTTTGACAGTTATCGCTGGTTACGAGGTCGTCATATCGATGGGGTAGCCAATATAGTGGCGACTAGCACCTTGCCTTTTGCGCTCGATGAGTCGTCTGCACTGGACGCTAATTCTCATTCCTATCTTAAGCGTTTTCGTACTCGGATTGACCAAGGGCGTTGGCAATTGCGGCAGCATTTTTATCAAGATTGGGTGGGACAAACTACCGCTGCGCAGCAAGCAAAAGCGGTCACTTTAAGTTTGCTCACAGGTGATCGCAGCTTGATCAATCGTGATACCAAGGATCTGTATCAGTTGGCTGGTATTTCACATTTGCTGGCTATCTCTGGCACTCATGTGTTGTTTTTAGCGATTATGCTGGCAGGAGCAGTTGTATTATCGTTCAATCGTCTGTATCCAGCCCTATATCGTCGCATACCACGCTGGCAAGTGCGCTGGTGGGTGATGATCAGTGCCGCTTTTATTTATGCGCTATTTACTGGCTTTGATGTGCCGGCAGCGCGAACCGCATGGATGTTACTGGCGATAGGTCTGGTACGATTAACCTTACTACCGATTAGTACGATGCGAGTATTGTTAGCGCTAGCAGTCTTGATGGCATGGCTTGATCCTTATGTGCTGTGGCAGGCTGGTTATTGGCTGTCTTTTATCGCTGTGGCGCTCTTGCTAAAGTACGATAGTGGCTCACAGGCGCAAAACAACTCAGCATTATCGCAATCAGATATACCTTTCTCTCATGGTGATAGTAAATATAGCCGTATTTTACTTAGAAAGGCATGGCTCACAGGCAAGCGTGTCTTTAAACTGCAATGCTGGCTATTTATCGCCCTGCTGCCCATTACCTTGCTGTTGTTTGGCAAAGCCTCGCTATGGGGATTGGTCATTAATTTATTTGCGATTGGTTTATTTGGCTGGGTTATCGTACCGCTCAATCTATTAGCAGGGCTTTGTTATTTATTATGGCCTGCACTTGCCGATAGTATTTGGGCGCTGGTCAGTACCATTGTCGCTAGCTTACATGATTTGATTAGGTGGCTGACTTCATTACCAGCGCTGTCAGAGGCGTGGTTGTATACGCCAGTAAATATGGCGATATTACTGATGGTATTGCTGGCAATATTGCCTTGGTTATTACCGCGTGGGTTTATCAGTCGTTGGCTGGCACTACCGCCTTTAACGCTATTAATGATGACGGTATATGCCAACCAGCAGTCATTATCTACGTCACCAACTTTATATGTCTTGCCCACTGGAGATCGCTATATAAGCGCTGCTGTGCTGCAATATCCTATAATGAATGAGGTTGGGGGCATTGGAGGCAAGTATAATAAGGCGCAGTCAGCAAAGGATAGCGTGAGTTGGTTATTTTTGGCAGACCATAGGCCTAATGCTACGCGTACCATGCCAAGTAATTTGACGGCAGAGAAGCTGTCCGCAACACTAGAACAGCAGTTGCGCACCTTGTCGATTAAACGTTTAGAAGGGCTCATAGTGCAGACAGCCAGTACAGGACTGACGGATACGCTCACGACTCATGAGGCAAGCAATACATTTAAACCTAATGCCTCTGAGCTGTTGCCGATGACGGTTGCTCAAATAAGTCAACGCCTACCGATTAGCCAGTATTGGCAGGCAGGGCGCAGTAATCGATGGTTCGATCGAGAGAAGTTTTATAGAAAAGCAAGCCAAGCTGATGATTCAGCTCAGATCACTAACAAAACGTATATCAGCCCGAAAGGCTGTGAGCAAGGTGACTCATGGCAGCTCGCCAACGGCGCTTTATCATTAGAGGCTATCACGGGCTGGAGTGAGATAGACGATGCCAGTGTGTGGGAGTGCACGCTTGTCATTGATAGCAAGTTACCTATTAATATACGGCAGTATAATGCAGCCGATCCCCTAAATTCACCGCTTGCTAGCGCGCAAATGATAAAGGCAATACCTTCTATATCAAAAAGTACGCAAACAGACAATCAACACCTTACTGCGCAAGATCAGTCACTGCCATCACGTATTATTGTTAATGCGGATACTCATAAGCGTCTTTGGCAACTGTGGGCATTGATCTGCCAAGCTGAGTCGTTTGAGGATAATAGAACCGACAGTCATGTTACTTGGCTTGGACACAGTACCTCGCAAATAACGACTGAGGTCATCAGCCGTCAGCAAATAAGTGAAGCAATAACCTATGATGATAACGCCTTAGAAGCAGCATTAGCTTTTGAGACCACTCCATAAAAATTGTCCTCATCCTAGCAGCGTTATAATAGGGTGATATTTCACGGTTACACTATTGAACCACAACCAAAATGGCACCATACTTAGTAACCTATTAATATAGATGACCGAGACAGTGAGAAAATTTGATTTCTTACTGACCTCATTTTCTATATCATCTCTTTTATCGTTTTAGATTGTTTCTGACTTAGGAAGTTATATGCCCAACTGGCCACCAGACCCTAACAAACGTCCTGACAATTCGGCAAATCAGCCAGCGCCGATGCCGCAGTCAAGCCAGCCGAGCGGACAAGAATGGCGCTTGATTGAAAATACCTTGCTCGCTAGTGTGGTAGAGCAACGCCGTGCGCGCCGCTGGGGTATCTTTTTCAAACTCTTGACCTTTGGTTATATCCTATTGATATTTTTGACCCTTGGCCGTGGCTGTAGCAGTAAAGCGCCATCAGCTCTTGACGGTATGGATACCAGCAAGCCACATTTGGCCGTGGTTGAGTTGCAAGGCACTATCAGTAGTGGTGATGTCGCCAATGCTTATGATGTCAACGAAGCATTGACGCGTGCTTTTGAAAATAATAACTCAAAAGCAGTGGCGCTAGATATCAACTCACCTGGTGGCTCACCTGTACAGTCTGATGAGATTTGGCAGACAATGAGGGATCTACGCCAAGAGTATCCAGATAAAAAACTCTATGCGGTGATCGGTGATATCGGCGCTTCTGGTGCTTATTATATTGCCTCAGCGGCAGACGAGATTTATGTGAACCCATCAAGTTTGGTTGGTTCTATTGGCGTGATTATGCCAAGCTACAATGTCGAAGGCTTGATGGATAAAGTCGGTGTTGAAGATCGCACTATCACTGCTGGTGAATATAAAGACATCTTAAGCTTATCGCGCCCGCTTACCGATTATGAAGAAAAGCATGTCGAAAAAGTGCTGGCCAATACTCATAAGCACTTTATCAATGCGGTAAAAGAAGGACGCGGCGCTCGTCTAAAAAACCCAGAAGAGAATAAACTGTTCTCAGGATTGTTCTGGACTGGTGAGCAATCGATTGCCTTAGGTCTCGCTGATAAAAAAGGCAGTATTTCTAGCTTAGAAAAGCAGTTAAAGCTCGATAATGTCGTCAATTATACCCCAACCGATCCGTTCAGTTTATTTATGGATCGCTTTGCAGTTAAGTTGGGCGCGGGTATCGGCTCAAGCGTCAAGCTTGATGTTTTGCCACAAACCGATGGTAATGCAGAAATGCGCTAAGCCTATGGTGTTAGGTTTACTGTGACCAATAATTAAGGCTGAGCGTATTATTATGCTCAGCCTTAATTATTGGTCAGTACAAATTTATGGATAATGGGCATTCCAACGGAATAGCGTATTCGAAAAACATTAAGTCCACAAAATACCAAGTCCAAAAAATACCGAGGCCAACAATACCTTTGGTTGATCAAAATTGCTTTAACCAAGCAGTGCTTTATTTACGTCAGTAATTGGTCTGGTTTTCTTTCGCCATGCTCATTTTTTGAATGCTATAATCTTTGATGACTATTAATGGCACAGCGACTATTAAAGGCATTCTTACTATTAAAGTAACTACTATTTAGGGCGTATCTTTATTTTGAGAATGTGTTCATTTTGAAAATGACCATAAAATACACGCCTTAATATCCCATAATGATAAAAATCAATGAGAGCTTGTTATGAGTGACATCAATTTGCAAACTTTTGCAGCGCTACCCGTCTCTAAAAAAACAAGGAAGCCCGTGATACATTTTGCCCATGCCAATGGTATGCCAAGCGCGGTTTATGAAGCATTTTTTGCAGGTCTTAGTGAGTTTTTTACGATCGAATATATTGCGATGTTAGGTACTAATCCTGACTATCCAGTTGATGATCACTGGCGCAGTCTGACTCAGCAAATTATCGATAGTGTGAAAAGTACTTGTGAGAAGCATGGTGTCGCGCAAGTCGTGGCCGTTGGACATTCGCTGGGCGCTATGTGTACCATGCAGGCATTGTACCGTGAGCCTCAGCACTTTGCTCAAGCAGTATTAATGGATCCCCCTTGGATTTATGGTAAAGTCAGCTTTTTTTGGCATTTGGCAAAGACGGCTGATAGGCTACCATTGATGAACAACCGCTTGATGGATAAGCTATCTCCAGCTGGGGTATCTAAGCACCGCCGCGATGTTTGGGATAGCCGCGAAGATGCCTACGATAAAATGCGTCACAAAGGTTTTTTTAAAAACTTTGATGAGCGTAGCTTTCAGGGTTACATTGAGCACGGTTTACATGAGCGTGCGGATGGCAAAGTGACCTTAGCGATTCCAAAGTCCGTTGAGGTAGATGTCTTTCGAACCAATCCCTCATGGTATTGGCTAACGCCAAACCGCGCCCCAAAGCCGCCAGTTACCCTCATTATTGGGGAAGAAAGCTTGTTTTTAAAGCGCCGTTTCCCGCAGCAAATAAAATCACGACTTGGTATTCCTTATACGACCCATACGGGTGGTCATATGTTCCCGCTTGAGTATCCAGAGTCTGTGTCACGGCAAGTATTGGACTTAATCAAGCAACAACTACCAAAATAAATCATGCGCGCTACTTATTTGACTGCTCAGATTAGGGCGTGTCCTAGTCCTAATATAAAGTTGTCGTCAGCATTGATACTCTATATCACTGAGTCACCATTTTATGCCAAATCATTTTAGTGCTGCCAAGCAACGGCTGATAAACTCGCCTAAGCGTTCGCCGTTATTTTCACGCTTGGAAGTGTTTTTACTGACCATAGGTATGATCGTCGCATTCTTTATCAGTCAACTGCTAGGAGTCTATGTCGCAGGCAAGCTGCTGCTGCCGGCTATTAAAAGCGCAAACGTGGCTGATGTGTTTTTCTATGGCAGCAGTAATGGCACGGTCGTGAGTGTGTCCATTATGATTGGCGGTGTATTGCTGGTCGCCCTCATCGTTATGTTGATTCGGTTAAAAGGCGGTAATTGGCAGCGCTATCTTGCGCTTAATCCATTTTCAGTCGCGGTTGGCGTTGGGATGCTAGGTATATTATTGATATTTATGATTGGCAGTCAGGCGCTGACTTACTGGCTTGATAAATCGCCACTGGTGTTTGTCGATCCGTTATATCAGTCCGTCAGCTCAGTGTGGCTGCTAGTATTTGCGATGGTGATAGTCGCGCCATTATACGAAGAGCTGGTCTTTCGCGGCATCCTATGGTCGGCCATTACTGAGCAATTCGTCGCCTCACCAAGTCAAGAGCTGCGCGGGGCGATCATTGCTAGTATCGTCACCAGTGTAATATTTGCGGTGATTCACTTGCAGTATGGCGTTTATGAAATCAGCACTATCGTGGTGCTGGCATTGATATTTTGCTATGCCCGTATCAAATCTGGCTCGCTGCTACTGCCCATGCTGCTTCACATTGTCAATAATGGCGCAGCGATGGGGCAGTATTTAGCGCAAACCGCTTAATCAAAATTTTCTTAAGAGAATTTGCTTAATCAAAAAGAGCTATGCATCAGGGTTTAATGCCAAGACTTCAGCGGCTGCTTGTTTAACGTCATCTATCGTCAGTTTAGGTTTGCCACTCAATGCCTGTCGCCATTTGCGAGCTCCCGTCAGCCCTTGAAATAATCCTAAATAATGCCGAGTCATCGTTGGCAGCGCTTCACCTTTGGCCAGTTGCTCTTCTAGATAAGGATAAAGCTGCGCCAATATATCTGAGCGCTTAGGTGCAGGCTCACCCCATAAGCTATTGGCTTCTGCTAGCAGATAAGGGTTATGATAAAAGGCGCGGCCAATCATCACACCGTCTATATGCTGCAAGTGCGCTTGAATATCTGCGACGGTCTCGATACCACCGTTTATCTCGACATCAAGGTCTGGGAAGTCTTGTTTGAGGCGGTAGACATCATCGTAACGTAATGGTGGAATTTCGCGATTTTGCTTGGGGCTAAGACCTTGTAGCCATGCGGTGCGAGCGTGGACGATAAAGCGCGTACAACCAGCAGCAGCGACCGTCTGCACAAAATCTGCCATAAACTCATAGCTATCAAAATCATCTATACCAATACGATGCTTGACGGTTACTGGGATATCGACCGCCGTTTGCATGTGTTTGACCAAGTCAGCGACAATATTTGGCTCGGCCATGAGACAAGCGCCAATTTTATTATGTTGGACGCGATCCGATGGGCAACCAACATTGATATTAACCTCATCATAACCATGCTGTTGCGCGAACTCGGCACACTGGGTCATCTCATCAATATCTGCACCGCCAAGTTGCAGCACGATAGGCTGCTCGAGCGCGTCAAAGCGTAAATGCCGTGCTCGATTACCATGTATCAGCGCCCCTGTACTGATCATTTCAGTATATAAGTAGACGTGCGGATTAAAAAGTCGCGCAAAATAACGATAATCCGTCGTCGTCCAATCGATCATGGGGGCAACTGAGAGTCGTTTATTGGTCATATCAACCATGGATAATAAGCCTTAATATTTTATTCTTTGAGTGTGAGTGTTTTGCATAGAGACAACAGGTGTCGTAAGCACAATGGGCGAATATTCAATACGCCCTTGCTAGACCACCTGATCAATTCTTTTGAACTGGGGTAAGTTGTAAAAATACAGTCCCATGATAATGCCAATAAAGCCGATAAAGGCGATATAGAGAGCGGGTGAAAAACTGATAAATAACGTGGCATAGCCCAGCCCAAAAGGTATAAGTACGCCCACGATGCCATAGGTGATATTATAACAAAAAGCCATTCCGGTAAGGCGCACATTGGTTGGAAACAGTTGCACAAGAATAGCCGGTACCATACCGACAATGCCAGCACAGAAGCCCAGTAGCGCATACATAATCAAGATATAGTCGCCGCCTGCTTGCAAGTGATAAAAGAAAGCAAGCATTTGAGCGATTAACAAGGCAGAACCAACAACCAAAATTTTGCCAAAATTCTCATGATTAGACACTAAGCCATAAAATATGCAGCCAAAAATCATAAAAACAATACCCAAACTGTGCGAAAATCCAAACAAATCAGTATCTAAAGTAAAGCGTAATTCGATTAACTCTGGTAATAAAAGAATGACGACAGTCGTAATGCTAGAAATAATCAACGTCAGCATCATGCCGACAAATACTGAATGTTTGTGATTTTTAAAGAGCAGGGTAAGCGGCTTGGCAAAATAGCTCTTGGGTTTCGATTTTTCCATCGCGATAAAAAACGGTGATTCACCAATCAATCGCCACGCAAGTAACGGCAAAAAGCTCAGTATTGAGGCGATAAAAAATGGCAGCCGCCAGCCATAATCCGTCAACTGCTCAGGGGTCATTGCTCCGGTAAGCCAACTAAAAAAGGCATTAGAAAATAATACACCGACGAAGAAACTGGCAGTTACATAGCTACAACCTACAGAAAGATACTGCCGCGGCACATGTTCCGCCACAAAAACCCATGCTAAAGGTACATATAGGCCATAAGCCATCCCCTGTACCAGCCTGAGTAAAATAAATAAAGCGGGCGCAACCAAGCCCCACTGCGCATACGTCGGCAGACATGCCATCGCTAATAAACTGGCAGCAGTGACGAGCAAGCTTATAAGTAATATGGGCTTTCGACCTTTGATATCCCCATAACGACCAAAAATAATGCCGCCAAGTGGCCGTGCCAAATAACCGACCGTAAAGAGGCCAAGCCCTTGTAGCTTGGCGACGGTAGGACTGGTACTAGCCGGAAAAAAAGCAAGCGAGACGATATCTGCGATGTACAGATAAATCAAAAAGTCAAAAAATGTCACCGCGCTGCTAAAGCTGATAAGCATCACGATATTTTTGTCTTTAGCAGACATCAAAGCATATTGAGAACGAGACGGCATAATAGATCACGCATCCACACAGTAAACTGATTGTTAAGACGGTCATCATCTAGATAACCGACCATAATAAAAACCGGCAAATCAATATAGATAGATAATGATTTGCCGGCATAATAAAAATAAGGCTTTTTGAATACGAAGGCTAATGAGCCACTGACTCTTAAAATAAGTGACAGACATTCAGTACGCTATAAATTTGGTTAAAAGGAACCTATAATCTATAGCAGCCAATCGATTGGCAGCCATGACATGATGGTCAGCCAAACGTGGTCACCCATATCAACGCGCGGCTCTGTATCGTAAATCACTTTTTTACCATTTTCCATGGTATGCCACTGTAAAGCACCGCTCTCCAGCAACTTGACTTCATACGCCTGATTTAACAAATCATCGCTGAGTGCACCGTGTAGCTGGCTTGCCAGTTCTTCATCATTAATAATGACGCCCATTTCGGTATTGATATTGGCAGAGCGCGGATCGACATTGTATGAGCCAATAAACACCTGATAATCATCCACAGCAAAGGTTTTGGCATGTAAGCTGGTTGAGGATTGGCTGCGAGCTTTCCACAGTTTGTTTTCGCGTTTTTCTTCCGCAGCGGTGGACTTAAGCTCGTAGATTTTCACCCCTGAGCGCAGCAAATTGGGACGCCATTGACTGTAGCCAGAATGCACCGCCGTCACATCGGTTGCATCAAATGAATTGGTCAAAATTTTGATTTCAATACCTGCTTCGGCCAATTGTACCAGCGTCTTAACGCCATCTTTGGTTGGTACGAAGTAGGATGAAATAATAGTCAAGCGCTTGGTGGGCGTGCCCAGCAAGGTACGCAGCTGATGTACCAAATTGGTATTGGCAGGAACGGTTTTGGTCAGTTTGCCGACATCATCACTCAAAAACTGCATATCCGTCCAGCGAAAGGGCACCTGCTTATTGATTAAATCAGTATCGATAGAGGAGTCTTCGATGGCGGTCTTATAAACAGCCAAACTACTGCGAGTATTATTTTTTTCATCTTGATCGAGCTTGTCTAACGACGCTAAGAAATCTTTACTTGTCCCTTTATCAGCGGTTACCAGCGTTTCGATGTCAAATGAGATGGGCGAGGACCAGTAGCTAGCAAAGCTATTATCGATATCGGCCACTACTTTGCCGATCAGTAATACATCTAAATCCGCAAATTGGCTGTTTTGATTGTTACTTAAGTATTCATCACCGATATTTCGACCGCCAATAATGGTAATTTGCTTATCAAAGGTCATGCTCTTATTGTGCATACGCCGATTGATACGCGGTAAGCCCGTGACAAAATTTAAGGTCTGAAATTTACGATGCATTAACGGATTGATAATGCGCACCGCGATGTTTGGGTGGCTGGCAAAACGTAATAAACGCTGATCAAACTTGGCGTTATTATTAAAATCATCGAGCAATAAGCGCACGATAACGCCGCGCTCAGCTGCTTCCCATAAGTCTTTTAAAAGTAGCTGACCGGCCTGATCATCATGCCAAATATAATATTGCACATCGATATTGCGCGTGGCCATACCGGTCAGGATACTGCGCGAAGCAAAAGCATTGGCGCCAGTCACAATCGGATGATAGCCGGACAAATCAGGGTGAACGTTGTTCTGTTCACTAATGGCCGCGACCAGATCCGTATTTTCACCGCCACTATTCTTATTGTTAGCACTGTCATTGTTTTTAGGTTTGCTGTCTTGCTGATATAAAGCATTAACACGCGCTGATAACGCTTGGCTCTCAGGCAAATGTGGCTTCTCAGGCAAACTCTGGCAGCCACTAAGACCTAAGGTTAATCCGAGTGTTAGACTGAGCGATAAATTGCTTGGTTCTATACTTAGCATCGACATAACTGATTAACCCTAATGAACCTTGCTTTATTGGAATGCTGCTAAAATTTTAATGAATATGTTCATTTTTATAAAATAATAGCACTGATGATGACGCTTATAAAAATAACGTCCTAGGCCAAGCTTAAATAGTCGCTAAGCTTAGCAGTTGTTGTCTTATCTGCCTATTATAAATACGTTATTTTTTGGCTTAAGCGCTTGACTAAGCTCGCATTTAACTCTAATTTCGGGTTTTAGTATTCTGCGAAAGCGTATTCAAAAATAATATTTAGTAGTGCTCTGAAACCAGATGTTTGGAATAAGTTGACATGATATGATAACGCTGATGAATGGTGTCGATAATTAGAGAATAAGCCGTCATTTTATGCTCAACCATTTTACTAAGAATTATTTTACTACCAACAAGAGTAACGGAAGATTTATGAGTCAGTCGCAAGCGCATGATGATAACCATTTAAATAAATTAGATCCTAACTGGCGCAGTGACGCGCTCAATTTAGACCTTGATTATGGCATGCAGACCATCGCTGTGCGTGCAGGGCAACATCGCACCGATGAAGGCGAGCATTCAGAGGCTATCTTTACCACCAGCTCCTATGTTTATGAGTCGGCGGCGGACGCGGCAGCGCATTTTAATGGTGACAAGACGGGCAACGTTTACTCACGCCACACCAATCCAAGCGTGCGTACCTTTGAACGTCGTTTGGCAGCGCTTGAAAATGGTGAGCGTGCGGTGGCGACAGCCTCAGGCATGGGGGCGATTTTGACCATGTGCTTGGCGTATTTAAAAGCAGGCGATCATCTGCTTGCTGCCAATCAATTGTTTGGCTCATCCATTGGTCTATTTAATAATTATATGGCAAAGTTCGGTGTGGAAGTCAGCTATGTCGATTGCTTCGATAATGACGCGTGGGCTAAGGCTGTACAGCCAAATACCAAGGTTATTTATTGTGAGAGTCCTAGTAATCCATTGGCGCAGATTTGTGATATCGACTATTTAAGCAAGCTATGCAAGGCCAACGATATCTTATTGGTGGTGGATAATTGCTTTGCCACGCCAGCGCTGCAGCGTCCACTCGACTTGGGTGCCGATGTGGTGATACATTCTGCGACCAAGTATTTAGACGGGCAAGGTCGTGTATTGGGCGGTGCCTTGGTCGGTAGCGATGCGCTGATGCAAGAGGCCTTTACCGTGGTGCGCTCAGGCGGTATCAGCATGAGCCCGTTCAACGCGTGGGTCTTTACTAAGGGGCTTGAGACGCTGAAATTGCGTATGCAAGCGCACTGCAACAATGCCAATCAAGTGGCGGATTTTTTGGTCAATCATCCCAATGTCAGCACGGTGCACTTTTCAGGTTTGAGCGATCATCCTGCGCATGAACTGGCGACGCGTCAACATCATATGAAAGGCGGCTATGGTGCTATTATGGGTTTTGAAGTCAAACCATCTGCTAGCACTGATTCAAATAGTCAGGATTCAAAAGCCGCTGCATGGCATGTGATAGATTCCACGCAAATGGTCTCTATCACCAATAATTTGGGCGACGCCAAAACCACGATTACCCATCCGGCGACCACTACCCATTTTCGCCTGACGCCTGAAGCACGAGCAGAAGCAGGCGTCAAAGACGGCCTTATTCGTCTGTCGGTCGGCTTGGAAGATGTAGAAGACATCATTAAAGATTTGGCGCGTGGTTTAGACAGTTTGTAAAGATAACGGTATAATCACCGTTAACGCATAAAATTTACGTTATGATCTACGTTAATAAAAATTACTCATTACTATATTACTCATTACTATAAAGACAAAGAGGCAACTATGAATATCCAAGCATTGATGCAACAAGCACAAACGATGCAAAAGAAAGTCGAAGCAAACGTTGAAAATGCTAAAAAAGAGCTGGCCAATAAAGAAGTGCAAGCTGAAGCGGGCAGTGGTTTGGTAAAAGTCACTATGACGGGTCGACATGTGGTTAAGCGTTTGACCATCGATCCAAGCTTGCTTGAAGATGAGCCGGATATGATCGAAGACTTAATCGCTGCGGCTATCAATGACGCGGTGCGTCAAGCGGATGAGCTGTACGAAGAAACGATGGCAGGCGCGACCTCAGGTATGGGTCTGCCACCAGGTATGCAAGGTATGTTCTAAGCAACTGCCTTTTAACTACTAAGTTTGTAAAGGTTAAGTTTTTAGGTGCCAAATACTGCATATTGAAGACAAAAATGGGGTTGTTATCGACACGATACGACCCCATTTTTATAGCTACGGTTTATAAATTAAGTTAAATAAAGGAAGTTACTTTGCTGACAGCCAAATTTGATCAACTGGTCAAACAACTGCGCATTTTGCCGGGTGTGGGTCAAAAAAGTGCCCAACGTATGGCGCTGCATCTGCTCACCAAAAAACGTCCACAAGGCATGGCACTGGCGCAAGCGCTTGATGAGGCGATGCGTGATATCGTTGAGTGCGAGCGCTGTCACAGTTTTAGTGACGAGGCCGTTTGTCCACTATGCCAAGACCCAAGGCGTGATGATGGCCTATTATGCGTGGTCGAAACCGCAGCAGATGTGATGGCTATCGAGCAAACGGCAGGTTATCGTGGTCGCTACTTTGTTTTAGGCGGTCATTTATCACCGATTGATGGTATTAGCGCTGATGATTTAAATATCGATCAACTGGTCTGGCGGGTTAAGCAAGAGCCTGTTGAAGAGTTGATCTTGGCAACGGGTACGACTGTCGAAGGGCAGACCACCGCCCACTTTATCAGCGAAGCCGTCGGCCGTCATGTCAATAAAGTGACGCGTTTGGCACAAGGTGTCCCGATGGGTGGCGAGCTGGAGTACCTTGATAGTATGACCCTTGGACAAGCGATGCAAAATCGTTCCTTCTTATAGTATTTTCTATAGCAATTTCATAAGTTCTCTATAAAACCCAAATCTTGCCCATTTTATTTTATGAACTTGTTATAATTGCTTAATTGCTTAATTGCTTAATTGCTTAATTGCTTAATTGCTACTATTGTTATCTTTTATTAAGACGCAGTTTGGCGTTTTATTTTCTCCTATTTATGCAGGTATCTGCCCGTGTCCAACAATGCTTCATTAGCTTCAACCGCTTCTACCCAATCAAACCGTGCAGACAACACTGCTGCTACTGACGATGCATCAAAGCAATCAATTAATACTGATATAGCGTCAACAGCTGTGCCGCCTGAACCAAATATCGATGCATTATTGGATATTGCGGATGAAGTTGCCATCACGTGGGTGCGTGAGCAAGATGGTTTGGCTGAAGTCATCGATGCATTGGCGACTTGCGGGCGAGTGGCGTTAGATACCGAGTTTATCAAGCGCGATACTTATTATCCACGCTTGGCATTGGTACAGCTAAATACCGGCAATCATGTATATTTATTGGATGCGCCGCAATTGCAGTTGGCTGATTTTTGGCAAGCGCTTAGCGAAGTTGACGTAGCGATTTGGCATGCTTGTGGTGAAGATTTGGGGATTTTTTATCTGTTGTCTGGTTGCCCGCCATTGACCAATATTTTTGATACGCAAATTGCGTTGTCTTATTTGACGGGACAGTTGCAAATGGGCTATCAGCAAGCGCTCGATGATCAGTTAGATATGCATATCGATAAAGAACAAAGTCAGTCGGACTGGCTACAGCGTCCGCTCTCAGATGAGCAAGAGCAATATGCGATTGATGACGTACGCTTCTTGCCAGCGCTTTATTTGAGCCTCGAATACGAGCTAAAAAAGCAAGGACTGTTTGAATATGTCTGGGCGGATTGTCAGCTTTATGCCAGCGATTTGTACGACGCTCAGCATGTTGAGGACGAAGCGATGTACTTAACGATGGCTGATTATCGCTATAACTCGCAGCAAATGGCGATATTAAAAGCGGTGGCGACTTGGCGAGAAGAGCTGGCGCGTTCGACCAATCAGCCGCGCACTTTTGTGATTAAGAAACAAGCCGTACGCGAGATTATCACTGAAAAGCCAACCAGCATGCGCGAGTTGGCGCATAAAACCACGATGCACCGTAGCATGTTGCGACTGTATGGCGAAGAGTTGCTTAAAGTAATAAAAGAGGCAAAAAATCTGCATCCTGCTGAATATCCAGACTGTCTATTGCCGCCTTATCGCTCAAAAAACAAAGTGCTGTCAAAGGCTGTGCAACAAGCGATCGATGAGCAAGCAGAAGCTATTGGCGTGCCTGCTAATGTATTAATGCGTAAAAAATGGCTGGGGCAGCTGTATGAAGTGATTGCATTTGATAAAGATTTAAGCAAGCTACCAGAAGGCTTAAAAGGCTGGCGCAATGAGTGGGTGACGCAAACCTTGATACCAGTAATTGAGAAGCACAAAACTGAATTACAGCAAGGCATGGGTGTTAAGTAAAGCGATTGTTGTTAACCAATAGATTATTCGACCGTAGCCAGTCGTTGTGCGATGTCCATATCTTTAATTTGACAAGCATACTGTGAACTATAATAATTTAACATATCATCATTGATGGCAACAGCTGGTAACGGATCGTCGTATGTATTCATAAATCGTGTTTTGCCATCAACTTGAGTATAAATTGTATTTAAACGTTGATAAGTACTATTCGAACAATTTACTAAGAAGTGACTAATAATAGTCTCTAAAGGTTTGTCAAAATCCAATAGTATTTGATCGTTGATGTCGTCACTTACTTCAAATCCGTTTAGCATAACTATCTTTTCCCAATAATCTACTTTATCAGAGTCTTGATTTTCCATATTTACATTGACTAAATCAGTATACACTTCTACTTGCTCGTTACTAACAACAAAACTCCAAAAAGGGTCTAAAGGTGGCTCATTTAACTTTATGACTTTGGACTTGTCGCTAAAATATGAGTAGACACCAAATAAGCCAGAGCAGAGTATTATAACAATTAATATTTTAAGATTATTTGGTCTAGTCTCTAAATAACTATATTTATTTGGATCAAATTCATTATTGCTCATTAGTTTATACTCAATTTAAATCTAACTTGTTATCTGGTTTTTTTCCAATCTAACGCTCAAACTTCCCATGCTCTAGAAAGTAAAAGGCTTGTTTAGCGACTTCTTTGTTAACTAACATGCCGGTATGTGAGACTGGCATGACGATATGATCGACTGCTGCCTCCATTTTGGTTTCTTCTACATACACTGTGCCATCGTGGTCAAGTTGCTGCTTCAGTGGTGGCACATCTGCTTTACGCAGTTTGCGGTTATGATGATGCAAAAATAACTGTCCCAAACCATACGGGCGATTCCCTGCAATCACACCAAGCTCAATGTGTTTTGGTAAAGGTGCGACGGTTCCATCTAATGCATCGATATATGAGCGTCCCACCACAGCTGGGATCAAGCGCCAAATATAATCCGCACAAATGCTACCCATATGCGGCGTACCTAGTGTGACGCACCGTCCAATTTGCCATTGCGGATACGCAGTGACAAAATCGCGAATAATTAAACCGCCCAAACTATGACCGACCAAATCGATTGGCTGGTCTGGATGATGATGGTTTTCTAGCCAGTCATTTAATCGGGCACTATTGGTTTTGATGCCGTCACGCATACTGCGATAGCCATATTGATGGGTATCAAACCCTTGTGCTTGCAAGCGTTTAGCCAATGGACGCATAACAAATGCGGCTTGATGTAAGCCATGAATCAGAATGACGCGGTTTGTTGGCATAGGTAATGGCACTCGATAATTATTCATCAAATACGCGTATAATATCATTAGCCTATTGATTTTTCTTCTTATCAACTGTTATTAGCTATCATTAACTTGTAGACCAATAAAAACCTCCAAATCAGCTACTGACTTGGAGGTTTATTTTTATATCAATTATTCATACTTGTTTGAAAACTACATATAGTTTTCAATACTTGGGCACGAACACATCAGATTCTTATCGCCATAAGCATCGTCAATACGAGCAACACTTGGCCAGAACTTATGAGCACGTACATAAGGCAATGGGAATGCGGCAACATCGCGGCTGTATGGATGCGTCCACTCGCTATTGGTGACCATAGCGGCAGTATGCGGTGCATTGACAAGTGGGTTATCTTCTAGCGTCCAGTTGTCCTCGCCTGCTTTGGCTTTCATCGCTTCAGCTTTGATAGATTTTAGCGCACTGATAAAGCGATCTAACTCTTCTTTAGATTCAGATTCAGTTGGCTCAATCATCAGAGTGCCAGCCACTGGGAAGCTCATGGTTGGTGAATGGAAACCATAATCCATCAAGCGCTTGGCAATATCGCTTTCGCTGATGCCAGTTTCTTCCTTTAGCGGACGAATATCGATAATACATTCGTGCGCGACGCGACCATTTTTGCCAGCATATAACACAGGGTAATGATCTTTTAATTGCGCGGCAACATAATTAGCATTCAATAGCGCAAGCTCAGTGGCTTTAAGCAGACCATCACGGCCCATCATGGCAATATACATCCATGAAATTGGTAAAATGCTGGCTGAGCCATAAGGCGCTGCCGATACGGCAGAACAGTCTTTTTGGGCATTATGTACAGGGCTTAGCGTATGGTTGGCCATAAATGGTGCTAAATGTGCCTTCATACCGATAGGGCCCATACCAGGACCACCGCCGCCATGTGGGATACAGAAGGTTTTATGCAAGTTCATATGTAGGACGTCTGCACCGACATCCGCAGGCTGCATCATGCCGACCTGCGCATTCATATTGGCACCATCCATATAGACTTGGCCGCCATGCTTATGAATCAAATCACAAATATGACGGATACCTTCTTCGAATACACCATGCGTCGACGGGTAAGTAATCATCAATGCACCTAGATTGGCGCTATGCTCTTCACATTTAGCGGTCAAATCTTCGATATCAACGTTGCCATTTTCATCCGTTTTGACCACGACGACTTGCATGCCCATCATCATGGCAGTCGCAGGGTTGGTACCGTGCGCTGACATTGGAATGAGACAGACATCACGATTGGTCTCGCCCAATGATTCATGATAGCGGCGAATCGCCAGTAGGCCAGCATATTCACCTGACGCACCAGAGTTTGGCTGCATAGACACATCATCAAAACCAGTAATGGCTTTGAGTTGGTCTTGTAGGCTATCAATCATGTCAATGTAGCCGGTGACTTGATCGCGCGGTGCAAATGGATGCACATTGGCAAATTCAGGCCACGTAATCGGTAGCATCTCACTGGTTGCGTTCAGTTTCATGGTACAGCTACCGAGTGAAATCATACTGCGGTTCATCGCCAAATCTTTGTCTTCGAGCGATTTTAAGTAGCGCAGCATCTCATGCTCGGTATGATGCGTGTTAAATACCGGATGGGTTAAGATGTCGTCGGTACGTAAATATGCACTATCAAGTGACAGGCTAGCAGTCTCAGGCAAATCATGCGACTTATTCACGAACAGCTGAGTTAACACCGTAAAGTCTTGCTGATCACTGGTTTCACTAAAGGCGACACCCAGTCTGTTATCATCGAGACGCCATAAGTTATAACCAACATTGTCCGCATTTTCAAAGATTTGCGTCGCCAGTTTTTCTGAACCGCAATCGATAACGACGGTATCAAAGAACTGATCATGTACCACGCTTAAGTTGCTGTCATTAGCTTCTCTAATGACATTGGCGAAGGCTGTGGCAAAAGCATGGATACGTGTGGCGATACGCTTCACGCCACCTGGACCATGATAAACTGCGTACATACCTGCTAGGTTCGCCAGCAATACTTGCGAGGTACAGATGTTTGAGTTGGCTTTTTCGCGGCGGATATGCTGTTCACGAGTTTGTAATGCCATACGTAATGCCGTATTGCCTTGCGAATCTTTTGAGACGCCAATGATACGGCCAGGTGCTGAGCGTTTGGCTTTATCAGAGAACGCAAAATAAGCGGCATGTGGACCACCAAAGCCCATGGGAATACCAAAACGCTGGGTGCTACCTAACGCTACGTCTGCGCCCATATCGGCTGGTGATTTTAGTAACACCAAGCTCATGATGTCACTGACGACGCTGACGTAGGTTTTGTTTTTCTTCACCGCAGCGATGACGTCGGTTAGGTCTTTTACATCGCCCTCAACACCGACGTATTGGAATAATGCCCCAAAATAATCACCTGATTTAGCGGTTTCAAAATCACCAACGACCACTTCCCAACCAAAATACTTGGCACGAGTATTGATGACATCTAAGGTTTGTGGATAAATGCGGTCATCAACAAAAAACTGATTTGATTTGCTTTTGCTCACCCGCTTTGACATGGCCATGGCTTCAGCAGCAGCAGTGGCTTCGTCAAGTAACGATGCCCCAGCCATTTCTAGACCAGTCAAATCGATACAAACTTGCTGGAAGTTAAGTAAGGCTTCTAGACGACCTTGAGCAATTTCAGCTTGATAAGGGGTGTAAGCGGTATACCAACCTGGATTTTCAAGCACATTACGTTGAATAACCGCAGGCATACGTACAGGTGAATAGCCTTGACCGATGTAGCTTTTATTAACGGTGATATTATCTGCCATGGCGCGCAATTTAGCCAACGCGGCGTGCTCACTCATCGCCAGTGGCAAGTCTAAGTCTTTGTGCAAGCGTACGGGCTCAGGCACCGTATCATTGATAAAGCTCGCCATGTCTTTATAACCAATTGTACTGAGCAGATCAGCTTGTTTGGTCTCATTTGAGCCTAAATGACGATAGACAAATTCAGCTTCGTTAAATAAACCTTGAAAGGTATCAAACGTCGGGTTTTGAGAGATAGTCATGACAGTCCTTGGTTAAGGGAGTAATAAAGGGATTGACTTAAATAAAATAACGTTAGGGTTAATTAAACGTAATGGACAAACTGTTCTTGGTCAAAGCGGAACTGGCTGCTGTAAATGCCATTGTCAGCGCGTTCGCCAGCACCAATCATCATAATGATGTGCTGATCATCGCTTAAACCTAACAAGCGCTTCATGGCAGGCTCATCGAAGCCGCCCATCGGACAGCTATCAAAGCCGTGCGCACGTAGTGCCAGCATTAAGTTTTCAGCAGCCAGTGCCGTATTGTTGGTGGCCCAGTTTTTGGTGTCTTCAAAAGTATAGTAAGGTGACTTGATCGGCCCTTTTACCCGTCTAAATACTTGAGTAGCACTCCATTTTGCCGCTGACACCACGTTGGCTGGCCCTCGCAAAAAGTCCATGGCGACGACTTTGGTGTAGTAGTCTTTGACTTTTTTGGGCACTGGCGATTCAGGATATTCACGTAAGATTTGCTGGGCGTGATCTTGCCAGATATCCGTACGCGCAACGACCGCAATCAAGCGCGCTGCCGTTTTTGCCGCATTTTGATTCATGCAGTTTTTGACCGTACGTTTGCGCTTATCCGCATCATCGATCACATAAAATTCCCACGGCTGTAGATTGCTCGAGTTCGGCGCTAGCATGGCCAAACGCAGACAATCTGCTAACACATCGTCAGGTATCAGTGTGTCAGTAAAGCGACGCACGGAACGGCGTGACTCGACCACTTCACGAAACGCTTGCAGCTGCGGTGTGTGTTTGGGTGTGGCAATATTGTCGTTGTTATCAGAGTCGGAAGTCATATTAGGATCCATGCTGGGGATTAAGTGATCAACTCGGTCAGTATTGAGTGTGTCTGCTCAATAGCGTCTGACAAGTGATTGATATGAATAAATCAGATAGCGATTAGACGTAATAAATTGAGCGATAAGTGTTTTGGAAAAAAGTGGTCAGATACCAGCTGATGCCAATATCTGTCATAGTAAATTATATTTTTCTAGTTGTATTTTTAAGTTACATTTTTTTAGATTACAAATAGCGGTATTTCAGTTCAGTCAAATACCGCTTTCAAGCGAGAGAATAAGAATCAGATTATAGAATCGATTCAATTTAAAAGTGGTACAAGGCAACCGAATGCAGATGTATAGATCATACTTCAAGCGAGGTTAACGCTGTAACACTTTTATAGTGGATTGACTACAGCTCGTTTTCGTACTCATCAGCGGTTAGCAATGCTTCGTAATCAGCAATATTGTCAGGCTTCATTCTAAAGAACCAACCTCCACCGTATGGGTCAGAGTTGATGATTTCTGGATCATCTTCTAGTGCTTCATTGATGGCAACGACTTCACCTGAAATAGGCGCATAGACGTCAGAGGCAGCCTTTACAGACTCTACGACTGAGATTTCGTCATCAACGGCAATGGTGTCGCCAACATCAGGAAGTTCAACAAACACCACGTCACCCAATAGGTCTTGAGCATGGTCAGTGATACCAACAGTGATAGTACCGTCGTCTTCTAGGCGTAGCCACTCGTGGCTGGCGATGTATTTTAGTTCTGCTGGGATATTGCTCATGGTCTCTCTCCTAAGTGATAGAGGATGGTTTACAAAAATAGTGGAAGCTAATAATAGAATTTATGATGACTAAGAGTCAAACTGCTGCTTGCCATTACGGACAAACGGTAGTTTAAGGACGCGGACATCAGCGAACTTACCTTTGCCACGCAAATCGACCTGTACATTGTCATCATCTGATAAGCTGGCAGGGACACGGGCAATCGCAATCGAATTTTTTAGGCTAGGGGAGAAGGTACCACTGGTAATCACCCCAGTTTGTTCATTGTCCGTGCCTTGATTGATAGTCACACTCATACCTTCACGTAATACACCGCGCGTTGTCAATAGTAAGCCAACTTGCTTCATGGCGGTGTTGTCGTCTTTTGACTGCTGGCGTTTGCTGACTAAAGCTTCACGACCGACAAAATCACGCTCGTCTTTTAATGCGAGTGTCCAACCCATATTACATTCGTAAGGGCTAATGGTCTCGTCCATATCGTGACCATAGAGGTTCATACCGGCTTCCATGCGCAACGTGTCGCGCGCGCCAAGGCCGGCTGGCTTCACGCCATTGACTTTTAATAATTCAAAGAATGCTGGAGCAGCATCGCCATGCATAATCACTTCGACGCCATCTTCACCAGTGTAACCCGTACGAGCCACGAACCAATCAGCGCCTTCGATGTCTGTTAAGTCAGCACCAACGAAAGGCTTAAGTTCAGCCAACGTATCTGCCCAGCTAGGTTTAGCTTGTGCCAGTTTTGCAACCGCATTTGGTCCTTGCACGGCAATCATGGCAAGCTCTGGACGCTCAGTAATATTGATGTCAAAACCTTCGGCGACTTTTTCAAATTGTGCCATGTCTTTATCACGAGTAGCAGCGTTTGAGACGATACGATATTCGGTAGCCTCTTCATTCATTAAGTAAACGATTAGGTCATCAATGACGCCGCCTTGCTCGTTGAGCATGCCAGAATATAGCGCTTTACCGACGGTTTTTAGTTTATCAACATCATTGGCCAATAGTTTCTGTAGCCAAGCTTTGGCATCACCACCTTTGATATCAGCGACGACCATGTGTGAGACATCAAACATGCCAGCATCGGTACGCACCGCTTCATGCTCTTCGATTTGTGAACCGTAATGAATGGGTAATTCCCAACCAGAAAAATCCACCAGTTTGCCCTCACTATCGACGTGAGACTGGTAAAGGGGCGTGCGCTGCGGTGCTTGAGTATTTTGAGCGTGAGTTTCTTGAGAGTGGGTATCGGTCATAACAAATCCTTATGTGTACATCAGTCGTACTCGGTAGAGTAATGAGCGATGTGCAGTATCATAGTAGAGAGAAGCAATATTGCAGGGTGCAAGCATTGCAACCAAGGGCGGCACAGAAAATAAAGATAGAGCAATAAGCCAAACAAACGCTGAACGTCGGTTTAAGCAAAAGCCCTATCTGTCCTGTGACCTGAGATTTTCAACACGAATCATCATAGTTTTAAAGGCAGCTCTAAAAAATATGTAAAGAGCTTGGCTTTAAAAGACCTATCACTGATGATAGCGTATTTTCTCCCCTTCGGTGGGTAAGACGTCGTCCGTCCTTACCGCTCTCCAGATTTGTTATGCCCAATGCTTGAGTATGTGATGCACAAATGATGGCATCACAGCAAACAAAGATGACATGTGCTTTTCAGTCCTTTTACCTGAGCGATTGGCAGGGTGGATGCGCCTTCGGTGGTCTGGTGGCAACGTGCAACGTGGTATGACCAATACGGTCTGATACAACAGTTGTGCCCGCAGACTCTCTCCTGAAAAACGCTTTTATTATGAAAGGTTCAGGGCGCTTTTACAAGTCATCAACCGCATTAAAGTGCATAATTTTGTCGAAAACGACATTATTGTTAGAATAAACGGTCGAAGTATCGATAAGTTGAACGCTTTAGTCTTTATGACAGCGCATAATTTTGGCATGGTTTACCATAGCAGAACGTAAAGCGACTACTGAAATTTAGCGAAATTATGCTAACCTACGCCTATAGTTTCTGATAGGTGGTCCTTATGCATTGTGATATTTATAAATTTTCCAAACATGACGGTATGTATGTCTATATTGCTCGCCCTGATTATCCTGATGACACCGACGAGCTGAAGGACTGGCTTGGCGTGTTACCCAAAGAATTTCGTGCTGGTTTAGGTCGCAGTAAGTTTGTGATGCATCTAGATTTAGGGGCGACACCGACGCTTGCGCGCGTTGATAAAGCAGAGGTATTGGCAAAGTTACAAGCGCAAGGATACTTTGTACAGATGCCGCCACAAGACGTTATGCGCCGGCAAGCAGAGTTACGTGCACGCGAAGCGCAGGACAATATTTACGACTAACATGCTTTTTTGCAACGATTAATAGGCAAGTACACTTCATTCTTTTCTTTGAGTAAGCGATAAAAAAACAGGTCTCAGCAATGGGCAGCATGCTTTTTATTAAGAAGTCGTGATAAACTAGAACCTATCAAGCGTACATGTCGATGATGTATTCGGTCTTATTTTTAGTACGACAGAACGTACCATATAGCTATTGTAGCTACTGCTAGGCGCACAACGTCTTGCTAGGTTTATAAACGCAGGTAACTAAACACGCATGGACTGGTTAAAAAATATCGTAAACAGCTTACCGCTAGAAGCCATCAGTGATATTCTCGGTGAGATTACTATCTGGTGGGGACAGCTGGTAAAAGATGTGCCACCCGCAGACTTACCGATGTATGCGTATCTTGGTGGTGTCGTGATTGTGTTGGTATTGTGGTTGTTGGTCGCTCGCATGCTACCACGGCCGCTCGGTGGTATGAGCTGGATGATACTGTTTGCTGTGTTGTTGGCACCGGGCACCACCCTTGGCGATCCTAGTGTGATCGCGCCGGCGAGCATTGGTGTCGTCTATGCCATCATGATGAAGGATATGGCGGGCGCAGTTGCTAATATGCTACCGATACTGGTGGTGTTAGTGGTTGGCTTGTTTGTTGGTTTTGTCTGGCAACTTATTCGCGGCGCGTTTGAGTCAAGTTTGGACAAAGCACGCAGCCGTAGTGCAGAAGACACGCAGGCAACGGTTCAATTAACCACTGGCAATTATCTGACAGAAAATCCAAACCTCGTTGGACAGCCTGATAATGGCTCATTAGCGTCGCAGCCTAAAGCGGACGTCAATTTAAAAAAAGACAGCAAATTACCCAAAAAAACCGATCAGCTTTAACGGTAAAGTTGCCCTGATGAAGGTACTAGAGCTCTGAATAAGTAACAATCTGCATAAGCAATAATCTGAATAAGTAAAAAAAGACACCCGCGCGTGTCTTTTTTTATGTGAGCGTGTTCGTTTATCAATCCATGCCTAGATAGAGTAGTATGTTTGGATATTGGTGATAATTGCGAGCAACTGCGAACGCATGAGTATTTTGGCAATCAATCATGCTGTGCTAATCTAATTCATTATTTACCTTTCATCACTTGCCTTCTAATTCATTTAATTTATAACAATAACTGAGACTTGATTATGACCACGACTGACAAAACAAAGAAAAGCTTTACTGGCACGCAAAGCTATATTGCAACCGATGATTTACAACTGGCAGTCAACGCGGCGATGACTTTGCAAAAGCCGCTACTCATCAAAGGGGAGCCGGGTACAGGTAAAACCTTACTGGCTGAAGAAGTGGCTGAAAGTTTGGGTATGCCGCTGATTACGTGGCATATCAAATCAACCACCAAGGCGGAGCAAGGGCTGTATGAATATGATGCCGTCTCGCGCTTGCGTGATTCGCAGTTGGGTGATGATAAGGTTTATGAGATTGGCAACTATATCAAGCCCGGTAAGCTGTGGGATGCCTTTACCAGTAACGAGCGCAGTGTGTTATTGATTGATGAAATTGATAAAGCCGATATCGAGTTCCCGAATGACTTGCTGCATGAACTCGATAAGATGTCGTTTTATGTCTATGAGACAGGCGAGACCATCACTGCTGCACAGCGTCCTGTCGTTATTATCACCTCAAACAATGAAAAAGAGCTGCCCGATGCCTTCTTGCGTCGTTGCTTCTTTCATTATATCGACTTCCCAGAAGAGGACACTATGCGTCAAATCATCGACGTCCATTTCCCTAATATTCAAGAAAAACTGGTCAATGATGCGCTCGATATCTTTTATAAGCTGCGTAATGTTCAAGGGCTTAAAAAGCCACCATCAACCTCAGAGTTGGTCGATTGGTTAACGTTGCTACTGGCTGACGATATGGCTCAAGCAGAGCTAGAAGAAAACCTGCGCGGTGAGAAGTCTATTCCGCCGTTATATGGTGCACTGCTCAAAAACGAAGCCGATGTCAATTTATTGCAGCGCTTTGCTAATATGATGCGTCGTTAAGCGACAGACCATTTGTCATGATTAAAGCTCATGATTGAAGCCCATAAAACGGCTTCATTCGTCACCATATCAGCCAATAAGTGATGCGACTCTTATGTTTATCAAATTGTTCTATACCTTACGTACTTACGGTGTGCCGGTCAGTACCCGTGAGCTACTTGACCTAAATGCCGCGTTAGATCAAGGGCTGATGATGCAGACGCATCCTGAAAATCCAGAGCTGTCCACCTTTGCCAGTCGTGATGATATGTATCGGCTGATTCGGCTGTGCATGGTCAAAGACGAGCGCCACTTTGATAAGTTTGACCGCGCCATGTCAGATTATTTTGAAGGCGTCGACAGTCTCGATATGGATGAGCTGTTGGCCAAGCTGACGGACATTCCTAAAGAGTGGCTAGATCTCAAGCTCGATCCAAAAAATCTGACCGAAGAACAGCGCCGATTGCTAAAAAAATATGGCTCGTTAGAGGAGCTGATGAAAGCGCTTGAAGAGCGTCTTAAAGAGCAAAAAGAGCGTCATCAAGGCGGCAGTAAATGGGTCGGCACTGGCGGTACGTCACCCTTTGGAGCCTATGGCGACCATCCAGAAGGAGTACGCGTCGGCGGTGAATCGCGTAAGCGTAGCGCAGCCAAAGTCTGGGAGCAGCGTAAATATCGCAATCTCGATGACGACAGTCAGCTTGGTACGCGCCAAATTCAGATGGCACTGCGTAACTTGCGTCAGTTTGCCCGCACCGGTAGCGCCGATGAGCTAGACATTCATGAGACCATCAAGCGCACCGCCAAAAAAGGCGTGCTCGATATTCATATGCAAGCTGAGCGGCGTAATCGTGTCAAAGTGCTGATGCTGTTTGATGTCGGCGGCAGTATGGATGTCCATGTCGAGGCTTTAGAGAAGCTATTTTCTGCGGCTAGAAATGAATTTAAAACCTTAGAGTTCTTTTACTTTCATAACTGTCTATACGACTATGTCTGGAAGGACAATAACCGTCGCCATAGTGCGCCGATGCCAACCTATGAGCTGCTCAATAAATACGGTCGCGAGTATCGCGTTATCTTCGTTGGTGACGCGTCGATGTCGCCATATGAGCTGATGACGGTCGGTGGGAGCGTTGAATATATGAATAATGAGGCAGGTATTGTGTGGTTGAAGCGGGTACTGGAGCATTTTGACAAGGTGGCGTGGCTCAATCCTGAAGCGCCTTCTTATTGGCAGTATACCCAGACCATCATTGAGATCAAAAAAATCTTTGATAACAAGATGTACCCCATGACTCTGCACGGTGTTGAAGAGATGACCAACTATATGGCGCGCTAGTTATAGCGCAATCGTTTAGAGCATTATCCTGATTGCTCTAAAGAATAGTCGCCAACAGTATTATATTTGCATGTATAACAGACTCTAATCAAGCAGCCATTATAAGCTCATAATGGCTGCTTTTTTTGGCACAAAATAAGCGTCCGTTTGCAGCTTTGTTGGTTTTTACCAGAGTAGTAATCAGAGATGCTTATTCTAAAAGCCTGTTACTTTAAAAACTTGTCACTCTAAAAGCCAATCACGCTAAAAATAACTGAAAATACTGATTCAGTATTGGTATGCGTAGACAAATATGATAAGATTCATTTTAAATATATCTTATAAAGATTTATGTCAGCCCTTCAATTAGAATTGCCAAAATGTTTGATTGATTTAGGCAATTCTAATCACCGCTGACAACTTAACTTTAACCTTACCCAAGCAATGTTATACATCACTAAGAGAGATATTATGGCTTCACCAAAAACGTTAGAAATCGTAAAAGCAACCGTACCCGTCCTTGAAGAGCATGGAACGGCAATTACCACGGTATTTTATAAAAACATGTTTGAAGAGCATCCCGAGCTGTTGGACATATTTAACGAAACCAATCAAAAATTGGGCCGTCAACAGACGGCTCTGGCGACGACAGTGTTAGCCGCTGCTAAGCACTTAGATAAATTGGCGACGTTATTGCCACAGGTCACCCAAATCAGTCACAAGCATCGCGCGTTACAAATCTTGCCCGAGCATTATCCCATCGTTGGTAAGCACTTAATCGGTGCCATTAAAGAAGTGCTAGGCGAGGCTGCCAATGATGATATCATTACGGCTTGGACGGAAGCTTATGATGAGATTGCTTCGGTATTTATCCAGATTGAACATGGTATGTATGAAGAGGCGATGTGGCAGGGTTTTTCACCTTTTAAAGTGACTGAAAAGGTAGCGGCTGCCACGGATATCGCCGCCTTTACGGTTGTGCCAGTGAACGAGCATTCAGAAAGTACACAAAGTATTGACCTGAGTAAATTAAATCTAACCGCTGGTCAATATATCACGGTCAAAACAGATCCAAAGGCCAGCGACCATGTTGCCCTGCGTCATTATTCTTTGTACTCTGCCAGTACCGATACAGGCGTCCAGTTCGCTGTGAGACGCGACAACCGTAATGAGCATCACGGTTTGGTTTCTAACTATCTACATGATGATTTAGAAGTGGGTGATACCGTTCTATTGTCGGCACCGGCGGGCGACTTTGCGCTCAACCAAGAGCTGGTTGAGCAAAATGAGATTCCATTGATATTGATGAGTGCTGGTGTTGGCGTGACCCCTGTATTATCCATGTTAGAAGCGCAAGTATTGACCAATCCGAAACGACATATTATCTGGGTTTATGCTTGCCAAAATGAAGCGCATCACGCTTTTAATCCTGAAGTGAATGCGCTGTTAGATAAGGCCGACCACGTAGAAAAGCATATTTTTTACTTCGAGTCTGGGCAACTATTAGATGAGGCATGGCTTGCTACCTTGCCTGAGCCTGCTGATATTTATGTCTGTGGCTCGATGCCATTTATGGAAAGTATGATTGATGGCTTGATGACATTAGATCATGGCGTTGATAGCGTCCATTATGAGCCCTTTGGTCCTAAAATGAGTCTGGGCGGCTAGTTTTTAGCTATTGTTGATAAAGAAAAAGCACTTGGATGACAAAATCGTCTCAAGTGCTTTTTTAATTTCAAACAATAAATGGTTAGTAACTGCTTAGGAAGGCAGAGGTATAAAAGGTATATTAATTTTTATTTTCAACCAAGCCAATCATCACACCCATCTCTTTTTTATCATGTGTAGCGATGCTGGGTGCATATAATGCCGATGCAATCCCGCCATCTAAAAATAGCGCATTTGCACAGTTTAAGTCATCTTTAAACAGCGCAGCAAATTGATAAAACGTCACAGGCTCATCGCTATTGACGAATTGGATGCTACCATCGCTGCAAACACCGGCACCATTGCGTAGCTTGAGTGAGGTGCTATCAGAGTTGAACTGCGGATGTATCTCGTTATTGATAACCAACATCGGACCCGATTGGGTGGCATACCAAGGCTGCGCTTTGCCGCTCTCAAGCTGCTCATTTAAAGCATTGCTTTCAGTGATTTTTACCTTGCCAGACTTATCCCACCACAGCACACCATTGGGCAATAAATGAAAATTGCCGCCTCCTTCTTTGGTATTTAACGCACGAATCTCTTTACCATCGATGACAGTATAGCCAATCGGTGCATAATTTTCGTTATACATGCCTGCATTCATGGCAAAACTAAGCGTTTGATTGTCTGGCAAGGTCGCTATTACATTGTCAAAGGTTAGCAAAGGTTGCTCGCTTGCAGACGATTGCCAAAACAGCTGTAAAGAGTAGCGCTCGCTATTTAATGCATTGGTATCGATACGGCAGATGCTATAAGAAAACGGCGAGTTTTGTGTTTCGCATGACCAGTTTTCTGTATCATTGTCAGATGCATCAGCACCTATCGGCTGGCAGGCACTAACGCTCAAGGCCATAAGCGCTGCCGCCAGTAGGGAGTGGGGTAAAGCAAAACCGAAACTTGGCATCAATGAGGTGTCTTTTATATTAGGACTATAGTCAGTGAAAAGTAATATCGATATATCATGTACAACTGATATCAACTTTTCTTGCTTGCTGTGCCTGCGCAGACAGAGGCTACAAAAAACTGATATCAGCAATAGCATCGCGTTTTTAGAAGATTTTAACGATATAATTGGGTCTATAATTTATAGGCTTGTATGGCTATTAGCTTATTATTTGCTAGCAGGCGGGAAGTCGCGAAAGGTATTATTGACATTACCAATCAGCCGACCACCATTGATTTCATTATATTCAGGACTACCCAGGCTTGCTTCTGTGGGTGCGCTGGTTTCTTTGCCTTTATCACGCGAGTCCTTGTTATAAGCAATCAACGCATCGTTATTGGCTAAGAAGCTATCGGGGTTTGCCATGACCCACATCTGGTTGAAAACGTCTGCGCGGGCACTATGATCAAGTAAAGCGCCTCTATCGGTAAAGTAAAAGAACTTAGATAATAATTTGATTTGGCCGTCGTCTAAGCGGCGAGCGATATGATAAGGCTGCAACTGACTTGGGTGTTCAAGTCCCACCGCTCCCACGATACTGGCGAGAGATTTGAGGGTGTTCTTGTGGAAGCTTGCGACGCGCTCGGCTTTGCTGGGGACATCCAGTGCTTTTTGACGATACGGGTCTTGAGTAGCCACACCAGTCGGGCAGGTATTGGTGTGACATGAGCGTGACTGAATACAGCCAACGGCAAACATAAAGCCACGCGCTGAGTTGCACCAGTCTGCGCCCAAAGCAATCATACGCGCAATATCAAAGCCGGATACGATCTTGCCGCTGACGCCAAGCTTAATCTTGTTGCGGATGCCTGCACCAACCAAGGTGTTGTGTACCAATAAAAACCCTTCAACCATCGGCATGCCGACGTTATCCATAAATTCAACCGGTGCTGCGCCCGTACCGCCTTCAGCGCCATCGATAACAATAAAGTCAGGATAGTTATCCGTTTCTATCATGGCTTTGACAATGGCCATAAACTGCCACGGTTGACCCACACATAACTTAAAACCAACGGGCTTGCCGCCTGATAAGTCACGTAGCTGTTGCCAAAAAGCCACCATTTCGCGTGGCGTACTAAAGGCGGTATGCGAAGATGGCGACACGCAATCCTGCCCAAGAGGAACTTGACGGGTATCAGCAATCTCTTGAGTGATCTTCTCAGCAGGTAGCACGCCACCTTTACCAGGTTTTGCACCTTGAGAGAGCTTAATCTCAATCATTTTAACTTGTGGATCGACCGCTTTTTCGGCGAAAGACTGTGGATCAAAATTGCCGTTGTCATCACGGCAACCAAAATACCCCGTACCCAATTCCCAAATCAAATCGCCACCGAACTTGCGGTGATACGGGCTAATCGCGCCCTCACCGGTATCGTGAGTGAAGCCGCCAATCTTTGCACCTTGATTGAGCGCCATAATGGCATTGGCTGATAAGCTACCAAAGCTCATCGCCGAGATATTAAACACCGACATATCGTGCGGCTGTTGGCAGCGTTCGCCGCCAACGATAATACGAAAGTCTTGGCTCTCTAACGGTTGACTCACTGCCGACTGCAAAAACCACTCCTTACCATGCGCGTATAAATTATCCAACGTACCAAAGGCATTGGTATCGCTGACGTTCTTTGCACGTTGGTAAACGAGCGCACGTTGCTGGCGTGAAAACGGTACTTGCTCTTTATCATCCTCTAATAAATACTGACGAATCTCAGGACGGAAGTCTTCGAGGACATAGCGAATATGACCCGCGATAGGGTAATTGCTAAGAATAGAATGCTTTGATTGAATCAAGTCATAAATACCCAAACCTACTGCCAAACCACCGAGAATAATCAGCCACCAATTGGTTAATAGTAGCCCTGCTAAGAATAGCAAGATAGCTGCCGCAAAAGTGCTGTAACGTAGCAGAACACCAGTCAGGTAAGGGGAGTTGTTTTCAGGTTTGGGGTTTAGATTGGTACGAGATTCAGGCATAGCAAGGCTCAACAGTAAGGCGTAAAGATTAAAAAACGCAACGATATAGTCAGTCCAATACGAAAAAGATACAGCGGGACTGGGATGCTTAGTTTTTAATGTTGGTTTTGCAGCCTCTGTCGGCGTGGGCAAAGCAAGCCAGAAAAATTTATACCAGTTCCACATTTGAATGTTCAACAGACCCTAAATAACGTATCCATTTTATTTAGTATCGACTATAAGTTAAAAAGGCGCTAACTTAGCAAATAACAGGTTAAAAAATAACTATACGGTTATCATTGTTATTATGGGAAAATAAAGCGCTTAAATTTATCGATGATATCATACACATATGATATCACTGCATCGGTTTAATTGGGTAACAGAGTGCTAATTTTGCTCTTAGAATAGGCTAAGGGTAGTCTATGCGCTTAAAGCAAACACATAGAAAATTCTAAAATTTTTGATTGAATAATAATTAGTCTATTTCATCATATTATCAGTATCTGTATACCTCGATGAAAAATAATAAATTCAATCATCTTGTCTAACCACCACTGCCAATCCTTTCAGCCAACGCCTGCAATTTTGGCACAATCATCGCTGCATATTCGTCCGCTTGCCAATTGGCACTCGGCACACTGGCATTAAGCGAATAGGCATGCTGTCCAGTGGCCACATCAAATACGCCAACGGCGACGGCCAATATATCGGTAGAAAACTCACCATCTGATACCGTATAGCCGTATTTTGCATAATACTCTGCAGACTCAGATAAAGCAGTCTGCGCGCGGTCATACTCTTCTTTGGATAAATGCTCTTGTAGATTGTTTCTAATAACAGCCTGTCTCACTGGCGAGCTCACTGCATAAAAAGCGCGACCAATAGCGGTACGGGTGACCGGCACTGCTGAGCCAACTTGCAAATTGACCGATAGGCGAGCAGGGCTGCGACAACAAGCGTGATAGCGCATTTCTCCTTCGACCTCTGTTGCCAAGTTCACCGATACTTCATTGCTACTCGCAAACTGCCTTAGCAGTGGCTCAGCGGCTGCGACCATATCGTGGCGACTCCACGCAGTGGCGCTGAGTCGCACCGTGCTACTGCCCAATTGATACTGTCCGTGCTCGGTAAGACGTAAAAATCCAAGCGTGGTTAACGTATAAATTAGGCGTGTAACGGTTGCTTTTGGTAATTGTGTCATCTGGCATAATTGTTGATGACTGAGCTGCTCACAGTCTTCAAAGGCTGCTAATAAAGTCAGTCCACGTCCCAGCGCAGTGACAAACTGTCGGTCATTATCTTCCTTGCTTTGACCAATGACAGTAGTGATTCGGTCTAATAATGGCAGAGCTGTTGATACATTTTTTGTCATTTTATAATCGTCTGTGTTGATAAAGGGTTTACAACGCGGCTAAATTTTGCTTAAATAGTTTTATATTATGAAACTAAGTTTCGCACAGCGGAATTAAGAAGTCAATATCTTACTAAGTTAGTTCATATCTCATTCACTACTCGTCGGTCAGGATGACTGACACCAAGGAGCTCCACATGGCAACATCTACTAGCCCACGTTTTGATTGGGAAGATCCTTTTTTATTACGCGATCAGCTGACTGACGAAGAGCGCATGGTCACTGAAAGTGCTCGTCAGTTTTTTCAAAAAGAGCTGATGCCTGGTATTTTAGAGGCCAATCGCAACGAGAACTTTGATCGTAATATCATGCGCCAAATGGGTGAGATGGGCTTACTTGGGGTGACGATTGAAGGTTATGGCTGTGCCGGTTTGTCTAGTGTCGCTTACGGCTTGATTGCCAAAGAAATTGAAGCGGTTGACTCGGGCTATCGTTCAGCGATGAGTGTACAGTCAAGCTTGGTCATGCATCCTATTTGGGCGTACGGCACCGAAGAGCAAAGAGAGCAATATTTGCCGAAGCTGGCTTCAGGCGAATATGTCGGCTGCTTTGGTCTGACTGAGCCAGATTCCGGCTCTGATCCTTCATCGATGTCGACTCGTGCGCGTGCAGTGGATGGCGGTTATGAGCTGACGGGTAATAAGATGTGGATTACCAACAGTCCTATCGCGGATGTGTTTGTGGTGTGGGCAAAAGATGACGCTGGTGATATTCGTGGTTTTATCTTAGATAAAGGCATGAAAGGCTTATCAGCGCCGAAGATTGAAGGGAAGTTCTCACTGCGTGCCTCAGTCACTGGCGAGATTGTCATGGACAAAGTGTTCGTTCCCGAAGCCAATGCCTTCCCAGATATCCGTGGTCTAAAAGGGCCGTTTGGTTGCTTAAATAAAGCCCGTTACGGTATCGCTTGGGGCTCAATGGGCGCGGCTGAGTTTTGCTGGAAAGCGGCTCGTCAATACACGCTAGATCGCAAGCAGTTTGGTCGTCCGCTAGCCGCGACGCAGCTCGTACAGTTGAAGCTTGCCAATATGCAAACTGAAATCACGTTGGGTCTACAGGCAGCGCTACGTGTTGGGCGTCTGATGGATGAAGACAATGCAGCGCCTGAGATGATTTCGCTGATTAAGCGTAATAACTGTGGTAAAGCGCTGGATGTCGCGCGTATCGCTCGTGATATGCATGGCGGTAACGGTATCTCTGATGAGTATCACATCATCCGTCACGTCATGAACCTAGAGGCGGTCAACACTTATGAAGGGACGCATGATATTCATGCGCTCATCTTAGGTCGTGCACAGACGGGTATTCAAGCGTTCTTTTAAGCGTTTTTAATTGATACAACTGTATTTTGTGACGTACGTTATTGTTTTGCTTTTTACGAAGCAGTTATAGACAGTAGCGTACGTTTTTCAGTTGTTCTTCATGATTTAACCGTTAAGCGGCTAAATGATGCAGAACAGTTTTATGATCAAAAAATCAAAGAATACGCTACAAAATAAGGGATGATTATGACTGATAGGGCTAATATGCCAGAGGGCGCGTTGCATGGTATCAAGGTACTGGATTTATCGAGAGTATTGGCGGGCCCTTCTTGCACACAAGTACTTGCTGATCTGGGCGCAGAAGTCATAAAAGTTGAGCGTCCACATATCGGCGATGAAACGCGTCATTGGGCCCCGCCAAAATTCAGCGATGACACTTCCGCTTATTACGCCACTATTAACCGCAATAAAAAATCGCTTACCGTCGATATTACTAAACCGGCAGGACAAGCCATTATCAAACAGCTCATTGCTGATAGCGATATTGTCGTTGAGAACTTTAAGGTGGGTGGTTTAAAGAAATACGGCTTAGATTACGACAGTTTAAAACAAGCCAATCCACGTCTGATTTATGCGTCATTGACGGGGTTTGGTCAGACAGGTCCCGACGCCAAGCGCCCCGGTTACGACTATATTATTCAAGGGCTATCAGGACTAATGAATATTACTGGGCCAAGCGACGGCGAACCGCACAAGGTTGGTGTGGCCGTCGTTGATTTGTTTGCAGGCTTGCAGCTGACCATTGGTATTCAAGCGGCACTGCTGGCACGTCAGCATACCGGATTTGGACAACATGTCGATGTAGCATTGCTTGACAGTGCACTGGCGATGTTAGCGAACGTCGGTATGAATCATTTAGCCTCAGGTGATGTACCGCCAAGACTGGGTAATCAGCATCCCAATATCGTGCCTTATCAAGTGTTTGCTGGTGAGGGGGAGGCGCACTTTATCTTAGCCTGTGGTAATGACAGCCAGTTTGCCAAGCTTTGTGACGTATTGGGTATTGATTGGCATAGCGACAGCCGCTTTACGACCAATCCGCAACGCGTTGCCAATCGTGAGCTGCTATGTAATGAGCTGGCCAAAAAGTTCGGCGAGCAACCACGCAACTATTGGTTAGAGGTATTGGATCAAGAAGGCATTCCGTGCGGTGCTATTCATAACGTGGCCGAAGCTTTAGCCATGCCGCAAGCATTGGCACGCGAGATGATTGTTGATTTTAGTGAGCAGGGTAGTCCTGTTAGAGCACTGGGTAATCCCATTAAGCTTTCTGCATCACCTGTCAGCTATCGTACGCCGCCACCGCAATTGAGCGAGCATACCGATAGCACGCTTGCTGATTTGGGTTACGACAGCGAGATGATTGCCAAGCTTAAAGCGGATGGGATTGTTTAGTTAATGGCTCATTTGACTGTTTGAGACGTTTATCAGACAGCTAAGCCAAATGCTCCTCTTTAAAACCCAAACGCTGCTCAATTTGCTGTGCCAATTCAATCAGCACAGCACTGACCTCAGCATACTTAGACTCGTACTCTGCCTGCAAAAAGCTAACCGCCATACCTGCAACGGCATTGCCTGACGCATTGCGAATATAAGTACCCAAGCAGTACATACCTTCGCGTAATTGCCCGTCATCGAGTGAGATACGACTGTCATGAATGGCGGCCATCTCAGTAGATAAGTCCGCAAAGTTATCGACACCGTTTGGCGTCAGTGGTTCAGGGAAGATACCTTCGTACAAAGATTCGATGGTTTGGATGGAGAGCGTAGACAACATCGCTTTGCCAGTCGCTGAAAATACCGCTGGCACGCGCACACCAGCACGGAAGGTAAAGCCGAGCGGGGCAGGCGCTTCATGACAGGCCAAAAATACTACTTCGCCCAAGTCAAGTTTGGATAAGGTAACGGTATGCTGCATGAGTATAGGATACTGCACGATGAGGTCTTTAAATAGCTGGATGACGCCTTGCTGCTGCTCATACTTGCCGGCCCAATACATCAGATAGGAGCCTAAATGAAAGCGGCTGTCGCTATCTTTATAGATGACATGCTTGGCCAGCAAGCTTTGCAAAATGTTATGGGTTGAACTACGCGGCAGCTTTAATTGCTTGGCGATATAAGCGGCAGTCAAGGGCTGTTGACTTGCTGTAATCAAATCTAAAATCTGAAAGGTTTTGTCCAATGCTGGAACGGCCGTTGTGCTCATAAGTCGCCTATAAAAAAGTAAAAACCAAAATAGTGAAGAGAATACTCAAAATAATTTGAATAAAGGTTGCAAATAGTGACGCATCATTCTTATAATGATGTCTCATATATAGAATTAATGTTCAGTATATTGAACAAAATACAGATGAGCAATAATTATTACTGACTGATCGTTTTGATTTTTAGTCTCTTATAATGAGCTTACTAACAATGAATGGTGTTGCCGTACTTTTAAAATGGCATAGTTTTGAGTTTTCACTTTAAATGGCCACATTATCAAATTGTTAAATAGCTTGCCCATAATAAATGCGCAAATCACGACCCACATGGAGTGTTACGATGCCAAAAAATACGCTAACCCTATCGAATTCAGAGCTACTAAAACAGCAGTGTTTTATCAAAGACGGCTGGCAAGGTGCCAGTGACGGCGCGACTATCGATGTGACCAATCCTTTTAATGGCGAAGTCATCGGTACGGTGCCAAGCTTAACCAAACAAGACGTCGATGAAGCGGTCGCTTACTCTCATAAAGCGCAAGTATCATGGGCGGAAAAAACGGCCAAAGAACGTGCCGAGCTACTGCAAAAGTGGGCCGATCTTATTGATGAAAACAAAGAAGATCTCGCGATTCTTATGACTGCCGAACAAGGTAAACCATTGACGGAATCACGTGGTGAGATTGGTTATGCCAACAGCTTTATTCGCTGGTTTGCCGAAGAAGGTAAGCGCGTCTACGGCGATGTCATCCCCGCCAATCAATCACAACTGCGCCACGTTGTTTTAAAGCAACCGGTCGGTGTCTGTGCAGCAATTACACCTTGGAACTTCCCTGCGGCAATGATTACCCGTAAAGCGGCTCCTGCTTTGGCTTCTGGCTGTAGCATCATCATCAAACCTGCCACCGAAACCCCGTTTTCGGCCTTAGCCCTTGGTGTATTAGCTGAGCAAGCTGGTATCCCAGCAGGCGTCATTCAAGTAGTGACGGGCAAATCATCGGTCATCGGTGAAATCTTAACGGGTGATGCCCGTATTCAAAAGCTATCGTTCACCGGTTCTACTGAAGTCGGTCGTACCTTGATGGCACAGTGCGCACCAACCATCAAAAAATTGTCTCTAGAATTGGGTGGCAATGCGCCCTTTATCGTCTTTGATGATGCCGATCTCGAAAAAGCTGCTGATGGTTTAATTGCCTCCAAATTCCGCAACGCTGGTCAAACGTGCGTATGTGCCAACCGTGTCTACGTACAAGCCAGTATCAAAGATAAATTCCTCGATATTTTTGTGAAAAAAGTTGAAGCACTTAACGTCGGCAATGGTATGGATGAGGGCGTTAATATTGGTCCTTTGATCAATGAAAAGGGCTTAGAAAAAGTACAAGCGTTATTAAAAGATGCCTTGGATAAAGGCGCTCACTTGGTCACTGGTGGTGACAAAAATGACGCTTCTCCGCTTAGCTTTAACCCAACCGTCATTACCGATATCAGTACCGACATGGATATCGCTGCTGAAGAGATTTTTGGTCCTATCGCGACGATATTCGTTTTTGACGATGAAGCAGAAGCCATCCGTCAAGCCAACGACACGATTTATGGTTTGGCCGCTTACTTCTATAGCGGCAGTTATGCACGCTCATGGCGCGTCACCGAAGGTCTTGAGTACGGCATTATCGGCCACAACACTGGTTTGATATCTACTGAAGTTGCGCCATTTGGTGGCGTCAAGCAGTCTGGCTTTGGCCGTGAAGGCTCAAAATACGGCATCGAAGAATATGTCGTGACCAAATACTGGTGTTCTGACGTCAGCTAATGTTTGATTTCAACGCCGCACTGTAAGCTGTTTATTAAAAGCACCTCTTATCTAGCACCTAATGCTTGTTAAATGAGCGACTATCTAATCAATGGCGCTCATATTAAAAATAATGAAAAGGACATTCTCATGACTACGACCAATCAATCATTACTTGCGCGCCGCAAAGCCGTTTTACCAACAGGACTTGGTGTTGCCTTTCCTATCTTCGCAGAAAAAGCCAAAAACTCTGAAGTTTGGGATGTGGAAGGCAATCGCTATATCGATTTCGTCGGCGGTATCTCAGTACTCAATACTGGTCACAGCCATCCGAAAATCACTCAGCGTGTCCATGAGCAACTTGATAAGTTTACCCATACTGCGGCACAAATGATTAACTATGAATGCTATGTCGATCTTGCCGAAAAGCTTTGCGAAAAAGCCCCTATCAGCGGTGAGAAAAAAGCGTTCTTTTTAACCACTGGCGCAGAAGCCGTCGAAAACTGTATAAAGATTGCTCGTGCAAAAACTGGTCGCCCGGGCGTCATCTCTTTCGTTGGCGGTTGGCATGGTCGCACGCTGATGTGCATGAGCCTAACGGGTAAAGTATTGCCGTACAAAAAGAACTTCGGTCCGATGCCTGGTCCTGTCTTTCATGCGCTATTCCCAGCAGAAGAGCTGAACGTCACCGAAGCACAAGCATTGCATAGCCTTGAGATGATCTTTCAAGCGGATATCGATCCTAGTGAAGTGGCGGCGATGATTATCGAGCCAGTACAAGGCGAAGGTGGTTTCCATCAAGTGACGCCATCATTTGCCAAAGCCTTACGCGCTATCTGTGATGAGCATGGTATCGTACTGATTTTTGATGAAGTGCAGTGTGGTTTTGCGCGTACGGGTACGTTGTTCGCCAGTGAGCAGTTAGGCGTTGAGCCGGACTTGATGACCAGTGCCAAGAGCTTGGCAGGTGGTTATCCTATTTCTGCGGTTATCGGTCGCGCTGATATTATGGATGCGCCGCAAGTAGGTGGTTTGGGCGGTACTTATTCTGGTAACCCATTGGCGTGTGTTGCTGCATTGGCAGTGATGGAAGTCATCGAAGAAGAGAACCTGCTTGAGCGTAGTATTGAGATTGGCGACAAAATCGAAGCATTCTTAAAGGATTTAAACCTAAGTAGCATCGGTCATATTCGTCATAAAGGCGCGATGCTTGCGTTTGAATTAATCGACAGTGACGGCAAGCCTGATGTCGAGGCGACTACTAACTTAAAAGCCAAAGCATTCGAGCAAGGTCTACTATTAGCCTCGTGCGGCATGTTTGGCAACGCCATTCGTGTGATGGTGCCGCTCACCGTTGAAGATGAAGTACTGCAAGAAGGATTAGATATCATCAAAGGTATCCTAACGGCTTAATAAATATTGAGCCAATAGTTGATAGAACAGCAAGATTGCCCATATGGCACTCGCTTTGAGTACATTTTTTACAACGGCGCCTTGCAAGTCAAGACGCCGTTGCTGTCTCTACTATTTGAATCTCAAACAGGTATAGTCAAGGAATTTTAAAATCGCTATAAGGCGGCCGACCGCAGATAGTACATCTAGGGCGGGTAACACCGTAGCGGTTTAAAAGTGCTCTGGTAGTATATGACAGCTTGAATCAAAAGGTATATATGATAATTATGATGGGTGCTATCCCACTAAACAAAACATAGTGTGGCCATAAATAGTGTGGCCATAAAAGGTTAACACGGACGACACACAGACAAGGAGCAAGTTATGTCTGAATTAAAAAAATCGTTAGGGACGCTAGATATTATTGCCTTAGCATTCGGAGCTATGGTCGGTTGGGGCTGGGTAGTCTTGGCAGGAGGCTGGATTTTATCTGCTGGGACATGGGGCGCGATGCTGGCGTTCTTTATTGGCGGTTTGGCAGTGATACTGATTGGTGTGACTTATGCTGAGCTGGCGGCCTCCATGCCGATTACGGGCGGTGAGCATACTTATACGCACCGAGCACTAGGGGTGAATGTCTCCTTTATTTGTTCGTGGAGTATTCTGTTCGGTTATTTTTCAGTGGTCGCTTTTGAGGCAGTTGCTTTACCGACCGTCGTAGAGTATTTCATTCCCAACTATAACCAAGGGTATCTGTGGACCATCGCTGGTTGGGATGTCTATGCCACCTGGGTAGGCGTCGGGATGCTCGGCTCAATTATTGTGACGTGGCTAAATATACGCGGTATGGAAGTCAGTGCTTGGTTTCAAAAAACGGCGGTATTGGGCATTTTATTCGTCGGTACATTACTGTTTATCGGTGCGGTCTTGTTCAATCCTGAGGGCTCAAATTCGATACAAGCGCCCGCGTTTATTGGTGGTATCGGCGGTATGATGGCGGTCATCGTCATGGTGCCTTTTATGTTTGTTGGTTTTGACGTTATCCCGCAGGCAGCAGAAGAGATCGATCTAACTCGTCCTAATATCGGTAAGTTTTTGATCATCTCTATCGTCGTTGCGGTGATGTGGTATGTGGGTATTGCTTGGAGCGTGGGGACGACGCTGCCACTTGTACAAGCAGAGGACTCAACCCTTGCTACTGCTGATGCGATGACCAATGCATGGCAAGGTAAGTGGGCAGGAATTTTGCTGGTGATTGGCGGTGTGCTTGGGATTTTATCAAGCTGGAATGCCTTCTTAATCGGTGGTAGTCGTCTACTATACGCCATGTCAAAAGCACGTATGTTGCCTGCCTTCTTGAGCAAGCTACATCCAAAGTATAAGACGCCGTCGAATGCCATTCTATTAATCGGTGGTTTGGCGACATTAGCGCCATTATTTGGTCGTAAAATGCTGGTTTGGATCGTCGATGCCGGTGGCTTTGGTATCGTTATTGCTTATACCTGTGTCGCTATCTCATTCCTAGTACTACGCTACCGCGAACCTGATATGGTACGTCCATTTAAAATACCAGCAGGTAAGCTCGTTGGTATGGTTACGATTGCACTAAGTTTTGGTTTATTGATGTTATATATGCCAGGTATGCCATCGGCGCTAACACCCATTGAATGGTGGATTTTCTTTGGCTGGACTGTGCTAGGTATTGCATTATATGGCTATGCAAGGATCAAGTATCCGGGTATTAGTGAGTCAATTATGGCAGAAGAGCTACGTGAATTAAAAATTGTTAACCAGTTGTGGCTAAAAGATAACCCACCTAAACGATAAGATTTTTTTATCAATGATCATGCATAAAAAAGCCTAACATTTAATGTTAGGCTTTTTGTTTATCTAAAAAATACGCTATTGATTACGATTTATCGCGGATCAACTTGTAGTTTAGAAATTCTGTAATACCAAGAGTACCTAGCTCGCGACCAAATCCTGAGCGTTTAACGCCACCGAATGGAGTGTTGGCTTCGGTACCAGAAGGAGCATTAATAGTTACCATACCCACTTCTAATTGCTCAGCAATCTCTGCTGCCAATGCGGCATCTTGAGTTTGGATAGAAGCACCCAAACCAAAAGGCACATCATTAGCAATTTTGATAGCATGTGCAATGTCATCCGCTTTGTAGATAACGGCGACAGGACCGAACAACTCTTGACTATAAACATCCATTGAATCATTGACGTCTGTCAATACAGCAGGTGCAAACCAAGCACCGGGCTTGTCTTTGACTATGCCGCCTTCGACTAGAACGGTTGCACCAGCTTTAACAGCATTGTCTAACTGCTCTTGCAAGTTGGTTGCTGCGGCCTTCGAAGACATCGGACCAATGAAAGTATCTTCACTTTGTGGATCAGCTAGGCTCATGCCACGTACGGCGTCAGTAAAGCCTTTAACAAACTGGTCGTAAACGCTTTCGACGATAATTAAACGCTTAGCAGCATTACAAGCCTGGCCAGTATTACCGAAACGACCTGTGATCGCACCTTGTACGGCTTGTTCGATGTCAGCATCTGCTGCAACGATAAAGGCATCAGAGCCGCCAAGTTCTAAAACGACTTTTTTAAGTGCGCCGCCTGCTATTTTTGCAACCGCTTGTCCTGCACGTTCAGAGCCTGTCAAAGAAATACCTTGAACTCTAGTGTCTTCAATAATCGTTGCTGCTTGATCGTTAGTAGCAAAAACATTGTTATACACGCCATTAGGCAAGCCTGCTTCTGTCAGCATCTCAGCGATGACTTCTGCCGTATTAGGGCATTGCGGTGCATGTTTTAGAATGACCGTATTACCTGCCATAAAGTTCGGTGCGACAAAACGTGCTACCTGATAATGTGGATAGTTCCATGGCATGATGCCAAGTAACACACCAACTGGTAGTTTTTCTACCGAGGCTGAACCTTCTGCAACATCAATCTTATTTGGTGCTAATAGCTGCGCTGCGTTGTCTGCGTAATAACGATAAATTTCGGCAACTAGCTGGATTTCACCTTTGGCTTGTGCGACAGGCTTGCCCATTTCGTTGGCAACGATACGTGCTAGCTCGTCTTGGCGCTCAATATAGAGGTCAGCGACTTTATTTAATATAACACTACGTTCGCTAAGCGACGTTTTTTGCCAGTCCTGATACGCATTATCCGCTTGCTCAATGGCATTCTGGATATCTTGCTCAGTCGCTGTAGGATAAGTGGCTTCAATTTCACCTGTAGATGGGTTGCTAACTTGATATTCGCTCATAGTTATGTCCTTTAGTTTAAAATGTCCTTGGATTAAGATCCATTTTTGATTGTGTGGCAAATTACTCTATTTTTTATCATAAAGCGCGTGGATTGTTCTTATGGTTGTCAGTCATTTTATAGTTTTCAGATTCGTAAAAAGAGTGCCAAAACATCTACAATGACTCTAGCATTTTAATAGCGCTGTCATTGTAGTGTTATTACTTGACGGCTGAGGTTGAGTAATAATAGTAATGTGGCCGCCGCCTAGAACCATGTCTTTCTTACTCCCACTACCTGATGACACGCAAAGGGTTTTTCAAGGTATATAGTCATTAAAATACCAGAAATATCATTGTATTGGCAAATAATGAAGGAATAATGACAGGTTAAGGATTTGCTATAGAAGGGGGACAAAATATGTCGAGTTTAGGTAATGAAATACCACTGCGTATCAGGAGAGGTTTCTATATTTGACGATAATAAAGGATAAACAGAAGGCTGTTGACGTCATTCGATGAGGTTTTGTACAGTGAATTTGGAGGTTTATTTAGAGCTTGAGATCTTCCTCAGTAGACTTTGCTATATGACCCGTTTTATCCTCTTTTTTGAGTAGCTTTGCCTTGCCATTAGTATTAATACGCTCAGGCTTGATATAAATCGACCCAGTATTTTTGTGCGTGGGTGCAAGGGTAAGCTTAGCAGACTTCTTTAGGCTCTTTTTAATTCTTCGTACCGCTGCCGCATCAGCTGCCGCTTGCTCTTCTACTAGCGATTCATCATATAAGCCTTGATAGACGGCAAGCGTTTCTTCGATCATCTCGCGCATGGTAAATTGATTGGTCATCTCTGGACGCGTTACGCTTTCTAGCTGGTTCCTAACCGCTTTACACAAGGCATTGGCATTGTATTTTTTTACCAAGCCTTGCGGGTAGAGCGGCTGTAGAATTTCACTAAATGCTGCCTGATCCCAGCCAATCACAGGCGTCCCTAAATGAATGGCTTGCAGCGCATTGATACCAATTGATTCGGGCTCATTGGCAAGCGCCATAACAATATTGGCCGCTGACAACCATTCACGCATATCATTGCGTTTGCTGCCGACGTAAGTGATGCGCTCAGCAAGTCCCAAGGTATTGGTGCGCTGACGAAAGTCTTCGTGGGCGACATCACCATCTCTAAAGTCATCGTCCATAATAATGGCGTGGATATTAGGAAATTGTTCTTGCAGATTGCCCAATATATCGATGAGCCATTCTTGCCCGTATTCGTTACCGATTACGGTCGGAAACACCAGCCACTTTTTATGCTCAAGCTCAGGATATTCGGCAAAGGTATGCCGCAGCCAATAGACAGACGGATTGTGGCGATAAGGATAGCGACGGGTATCGATACCGCGGTAGATACGCTTAATGACTTTGGGATCGACGTCTTCGCGGCGCAGTCCTTTTTTTAGATAGTTGGTGACACTATCGGACACCGTAATAATGGTATCGACATCGAGCAACGCCTGTGAGTATTTATTGATGGGATAAAAGCCATACATGGTCGACACTAGCTTTGGCGGACGTTTAACGCGCGCGCGGCGTAGTGCCAAATGTAATATCCACGCAGGCGTACGCGAGTGCACATGAATGACGTCAGGATTATACTTCTCGATGAGGCGTCGTAAGGCGCTGACTTGGAGCAGGGATAGCCAAGACTTTTTATTCATATACAGCTGATGATAGAGGTTGCCGTCACGCTCTAAGCGTTTTACCAAATCATTGTCATAGTCCGCGCTAGAGACAATGATAGAGGTATGGCCATTTTTGACCAGTGCGCGCCCAAGATGAAAAATACCGCGCTCGGATTCATCATGCTTTAAAGACGACAGTAAGCGCATAACTTTCATAATAGCGTGGGTCACCGGTTAAAATATTAAACTGCTATTGTCAGTTAAAAGCGCAAAAAACTCAACCATGAAGCGTAAAAGAGGCGTTTGGTTTTTGAGTCGTTTAGCAAATAAGTAATAGACACTCTTATTGGGTCAAAAACGTATGACTACCTTAGCGACGTTTTTGCAGATGCTTAGCATTGGGCAGTACTTGTTTTTCGCTTAGGTATTTCCAATAGCGCTGCGGCAAATATTGCTTATGCAAACGCGGGTTTTTACGCTCTTTGATATTGACGTTGGTAAAGTAACCCTGCCAAAATCTTTGATAGCGCTGCTCATCAGGACTATGAATGCTGGCAGGGTTACGCAGTACTGCATCATCAAGGTCAGTAATCGTTTGCAGGGCAGCGGGGCGTTTGGGCGTGCTTTGGCTTTTGTCATAATAAATACCATAATTACGAGTCAAATCATAAATCGCCCAGTGTTGGTCTTGGTAGCGCTGACGAAAATGCTCACCAATCAATGGCAAAACATTAAAGTCAGGCTCAACGCGGGCAAAGTAGATATCATCAGTGGTATGTTCAAAGCGCACAAAGGCTTCCATGCGATGCTTCTCACGACCGACAGACTTGACCGTCTGTACCAGTTCAAGCACATCTAAATTACCTAAATCCTGCATAATATGACGGCTAGGGTAGTCAATGGCATACTTCACCACTTGAAATAAAGTGGTGCCGATGTTGTCTTTTTCAGATAAAAACCCCCAAAGCAAGTTACGTATGCCCGAGCGTCCCAAAAGCTTATGCAGCTTGGTTAGTACCCGTTCGGCTTTGTCTTCATCAGTGGCAACACTTGTCGCTTGTGAGATTAATGACGGTACATAACAATCCTCAGCAATTATCCGTAAGGATGCATCGTCCTGTAACTTATTAGCATAGACATAAAAAACGGCACTCAGCCAACCTTCAAAACTTGGCTCATAAAGCACAATACTGGGCATTAAGTGACCGACAGAATACGTTATGTGTTGAGCAAGTATCGACATTGTCTATCCTAAGATAACTCTAAAAATGTTATGGCTGATTTTAAAGACAGTTTTTCTAAATACTCGTTCTAAATGGTTTTTAAAATAGCGCCAATTGACCACTACGTTGATCTTTATACTTGGTCTGCGTTTGCGCCAGTACATATTGGCGGAAGTTATCACGGGTTAAATGCGCTAAATGTTCATTCTTACCCGTTGTTGCAATAAAGTATTTGGCACGGTTAACCGCTGCGCCCATCTTTTTTAGATGATAAAGCGTTAACTGATTAAACTTGCGCGCTTTCATTATCTTTTTGGCCGTTTTGGTACCAATACCTGGGATGCGTACAATCATCTCATAGCTCGCTGTCTGAATATTGACCGGAAAATGCTCACGATGGCGGATTGCCCAAGCCAATTTTGGGTCACAGTCCAAGTCTAGAAATGGCGAGTCTGGCTCTACGATCTCATGCGCACCAAAACCATAGAAACGCATCAGCCAATCCGCTTGATAAAGGCGGTTTTCACGTATCATCGGCACGGGCGTTCCAATCGCTGGCAAGCGGCTGTCGGACAACATCGGTACATAGCCAGAGTAGTAAACGCGTTTTAAATCATACTGTTTATAAAAATGACTCGATAGCTGAATTACTTGCAAATCGGTCTCATTACTGGCACCAACGATCATTTGACTGGTTTGACCTGCTGGCACAAATTTCGGTGCTTTTTTATGGGTTTTACGGCTCTCTTTTATCGTAATAATTTCAGTTTTAACGGTTTCCATTGGTGCTTTTAATTCATCATGCGATTTCTCTGGTGCGAGTAAAGCCAAGCCAGATATCGTTGGAATCTCGATATTGACGCTCAAACGATCAGCATAAAGCCCTGCTTCTAACAAAAGCTCTTTTGATGCGCCCGGAATAGTCTTCAGATGGATATAGCCATTAAAGCGCTCACGGGTACGCAATATCTTGGCGACCTCGACCAAGCGCTCCATCGTATAGTCACCACTTTTGAAAATACCTGAGCTGAGAAACAGTCCTTCGATATAATTACGACGATAGAATTGCATGGTTAGATCGACTACTTCCTCAACACTAAAGGCCGCGCGTGGGGTGTCATTGCTTTTGCGCGAGGTGCAATAAGCACAGTCGTAAATACAATGATTGGTCAGCAGAATTTTGAGTAAACTAACGCAGCGACCATCTTCGGTATAGCTGTGGCAAATACCCGTTGCTGAGGCATCACCGAGGCCACCGCCTTGGTTTTTGCGCGTACCAGCGGAAGATGAGCAAGAAACATCATACTTAGCCGCGTCCGCTAAAATATTGAGCTTGCCTTGTAGTCGTTCATAATTGATGGTGGCCATAAGATTACCAATTCATTTATTGGCTATTATTTTAGCAAATTGTCTTGTAAGTCACTGTAATTATTAGGGAAATATCGATTTCATACGACAACTGTTGTCGTGCTATTTATGAGTTTTTTAATTAGAGAAACAGGGGTTAGGCAACGTTTGAACCACTTCTTCTGAGAAGTATTCTTTGATAATAAGACGTCCTTTTTTGTCAAACTCGACGTTGTACTTGGGGTAAGCTGCAAAAGCGTCAGGGTCATAGGTCGAAGGAAAATCGATTTCTTTATCTGAAAAAAATCGGCTAGCCGTCCATAATTGTTTATCACTATTATATCCAACGCTACACGGACTGTTTAGGTCAAAGGTGAAATAACGGCCAAAGTATTGCTCCTTGCCGCCACGACCAAATAGCATATTAGCACCGCACGGATTGCCACAGCCAACGTAAACATGATAAGTATCTTTATCGATTTTTTTGAGCGAAGTATGGTTCCAGCCGTAATGACCTATTCCATCCATAAGTTTAGTTTCTTTTACTTGACCGTCTTTCAAGGTTTCGCTTTTAAGGATGTAACCATCATCGCAATACTCATGACCGTCTTTACTCATATAGGCAGTACAAATTTTCGACATATAAAAGCTATCGTCAAATTTTGGTTCGGCAGCTTCAGCCCAAGATATAGAACTCAAAATACAGCTGTAAATGATAAAAGCCAATGAATAGAGAGGAGTAAATTTATACATGGAAGTAATGACCGGATATTTGTTTTGAATTAATAGCACTATAGCAAAAGGTTGGTTGTTAAGGAATAAGGTACGCTCATCAAAAAGGTCTTGCTGACTAGGAAATTAGCCGGCAAGACCTTTTATTAATTTTAAGATTTATTAAATAACAATACTTTCAAATCTAAACTTTCAAATCTAATTTTTACTGAACCTTCGCACGTATAACAACCGTTTGCGGTACGTTAGCAGGAAGATCTACCAAGTTCCATTTGAGTCCAGAGTAATTTTCTGTGATAACTACAGTATTGCCAACTTGTTGGATAGTCTGATAACTGTCGCCGCCTGTTGTCGCAAGCGTTGGTAGTGGGCTATTCAATGATACCAATTGCACGCCATTTGGCAGTGACACCATGGCATTGATGTCAGTGACGGGTTGTGCCGTGGTATTGGTATAAGTGGTGTGGTATTCGATGATGTCGCCAGGTGCGATATGGTTCGCAGGTACAGCCACTTCGCGACCATCTTTATTTTTTAATATTTTCATCACTTTGGTTTGTGCATTCACCACGTCAGGCGTGCTAAAGGTCGGGGTCAGTTGCAGAGCATCTAAAGACGTAGATACTATTTGCGTCGTTGCAGGTTGGTTCGTCACTATGGTTGTCGTTGGCGTATTGATGACTGGCAATTGGGTAGCCGTCGTCACAGGCAATACTTGTGTCACGCTAGTCGTCGGCACGGCTATGACATCAACGTTGCTTGTTTGATTGGTGACTTGGTTGGTCACAGGTACGCTCGTAACCGTGGTGCTGCCTTGGGTGACGACCGTATTGCTCGCACCACTGGCGACTTGGCGAACCGTATAGCGAGGAACGTTAGTTACTTGAGTCACAGCATAAGGCATGCCGTCTTGCATGGTGATGCCGTGTGGTGTCGCTGTAATGGTCGCGGTTTTACCGTCAGAATACTGCTCAACGACGGTAGTGCTACTACCAGCAGACGAAGTGATGGCGATCTCAGGCGCAGCATGTGCGGTAGATACCGTCAATAAAGCGCCTGCTAAAATTGTTGGAATAGCAGTGCTTATCACGCTTTTTTTGACGAGGCTGTGCTGGGTAAACGCCTTCTTATTTATAGTCAGTAACGCTGGCATATCGATGTGTATGGTCATAATAGATTCCTTTAAAATAACAGTAAATAAAGCCGCTAATGTAGTAGCAGAAAGCAAAGCGTAAAAAATAACGCTTAGAAAACAACACCTAGAAAAGAAAAACCCCCGTCAAATGAGCATGTAAACCATGTCAAATAACGAGGGTAAAGATACTAATGATAGCCAACGTTCGCTATCTCTCCATCATTATTTTAGTCAGTTGCTAAGCACTTATGTCTAATACTTATAATGAGACACTTGTAATAGTCACAAGGCTCAGCATCTATACTCGAGCAATTATGCGCTAAAACAAACAGACTAAAAAAGCAGCGTTGTGTAACTTCTGCTCTATTCATAATGAGGTTGTGTACTACTTTCTACGCTCATTTGCTAGGCGAATTGCCAGCTGATTCGCGTTAAGATACTTCTGTTATCAAAAGCTTTTTCTTTATCAAAGAATTGCTATCAAAGGCTTTCTATCCAGATATTTCTCAAATCAGGAAAATTAATCGTAAATCACTTTCATGATTTCGTATTCGACCACGCCTTTTGGCGTTTCAATACGTGCTTCATCGCCTTCAGACTTACCAATCAAACCACGTGCGATCGGTGAATTGACTGAGATTTTACCCGCTTTAAAGTCCGCTTCATCATCACCAACGATTTTGTATTGTTTTTCTTCTCCGGTGTCCATGTTTTCGATAACGACGCTCACGCCGAATATCACACGACCATCTTTTGGTAATGTTGCAGGATCAATCACTTGCGCGCCGCCAAGTTTGGCTTCGATATCACGGATACGCGCTTCACAAAAACCTTGCTGCTCACGAGCAGCATGATATTCAGCATTTTCTTTCAAATCGCCGTGTTCACGGGCTTCAGCGATAGAAGCAGTGATGCGTGGACGGTCGATACTTTTTAACTGTTTTAATTCGGCTTCTAGAGCCGCATGTCCTTGAGGAGTCATGGGATAACGTTGCATGTTTTTTCCTTAAACCAATAACACCACACCATCTCCTACTCTTAGTGAATAGTGAGATGGTGTCAGTGTTGTTGCAATGAGTATGTGAAGATATAAAAAGAATGAGGTTTAGACTGCGTAACAACTAAACATGCGCTTATCTGTGAGCGTGGATACACTGACAAGCAAGGCACTTTAACTTTACGTAATAAAAAGCATAGTCGCAGTTTAGCCACTATGCTTTTTAGGTCTATCTTTTTAAAACTTTATTTTTTTAAAGTACTGCTTTTTTAAGCCGTACGTTTTTTTAAAGCCCTATTGTTATATAAAAATCGATAACAAGTTTTGCATCCGCTGTTAAACGAGCGTTGCCATTATGCTTAATCTACTGAAATTATGCTGCTAAGTCAATAGAGCTAAGCAATAGTCTTTGCTTGTTCGTGCAAATCTTGTAGCTTATAGACCTCAAACGGTAGGTCAATGCCATAAGATTTACAAACCGCATCTGCCGCGCCTAACGTCGTGACATAGAAGACTTTGCCTTGTAGTGCACTACGGCGAATAGAGAACGAATCCTCTTGAGCTTGTTTGCCTTCAGTCGTATTGATGATAAGGTCAATCTTACCGTTTTTCAAGGCGTCAACGATATGCGGGCGACCTTCGGTGACTTTGTTGATTTGCTTACATTCGATACCATTCTGAGCCAAGACTTCTTGCGTACCAGTAGTAGCGACGATGTTAAAGCCAAAGTCCGCTAGCTGACGGGCGATAGGGGCGATTTGTGTTTTATCACTATCACGTACCGAGATAAAGACCGTTTTGCTTTCGCCCTCAACAGGTAGACCGGGCAGGCGCTCATTACTACCGATGACGGCTTTATAGAATGCTTCGCCAAAGGTTTTACCCACACCCATGACTTCACCCGTTGATTTCATCTCAGGGCTCAAGATAGGGTCGACACCAGGGAATTTAGCAAATGGGAATACCGCTTCTTTTACGGCAAAAAATGCAGGAACGATTTCAGTGGTAAAGCCTTGGTCTTTCAATGACGTGCCAGCCATACAACGAGCGGCGATTTGTGCTAATGATGTACCAATACACTTAGAGACAAACGGGACAGTACGGGCAGCACGAGGGTTCACTTCTAAGATATAAACCGTTTCACCTTTGACCGCGAACTGAACGTTCATGAGGCCAACCACGCCAAGCTCTTTTGCCATCGCGACTGTTTGCGCGCGCATGACATCACATAGCTCTTTAGACAGTGAGTATGGCGGCAATGAACAGGCTGAGTCGCCTGAGTGGACACCCGCCTGTTCGATATGCTGCATGATACCGCCGATGACGACATCAGTACCGTCACATACACAGTCGACATCGACTTCGATGGCGTCATCTAAGAAGCGATCGAGTAGGACAGGCGCTTCGTTCGAGGCTTGTACCGCAGTACGCAGGTAATGTCTTAGCTCGTCTTCGTTGTAGACGATTTCCATCGCGCGGCCACCAAGGACATACGACGGGCGTACAACCAATGGATAACCCACGTCTTTTGCTTTGACCAAACCATCTTCCAAGCTCGTTGCTAAGGCGTTCGATGGCTGTACTAGGTTTAGCTGTTGAATCATATGCTGGAAACGTTCACGGTCTTCAGCGCGGTCGATCGCATCAGGGCTGGTACCGATGATTTTTACGCCCGCTGATTCTAACGCGCGGGCAAGCTTCAATGGCGTTTGACCACCGAACTGGACAATCACACCGTCTGGGTTTTCGATACGGACGATTTCTAGCACGTCTTCTAATGTGATTGGCTCAAAGTATAGACGGTCAGAAGTGTCATAGTCAGTTGAAACCGTTTCTGGGTTACAGTTGACCATGATAGTCTCATAGCCGTCTTCACGCATGGCAAGCGCTGCATGTACACAGCAGTAATCAAACTCGATACCTTGACCGATACGGTTAGGGCCGCCACCGATGACCATGATTTTTTTCTTGTCAGTTGGGTTGGCTTCACATTCGCTATCGTAGGTTGAGTACATATAAGCGGTGCTGGTCGCAAACTCTGCAGCACAAGTGTCAACACGCTTATAAACTGGATAGACGTTCATATCCCAGCGTTTCTTACGTAGTTGCTTCTGTGACACGCCTAGCAATTTAGCCAAACGTAAATCTGACAAGCCTTTACGCTTAAAGCTGCGCAAGTTTTTCTCGGTTAAACCGCCAAAGCCGAGTGATTTTACGGTTGCTTCGGTTTTCACGATGTCTTCGATCTGTACCAAGAACCATGGATCAATCTTGGTGAAGTTGAACACCTCATCGACGCTCATACCAACGCGGAAAGCATCAGCGATATAGTAGATACGATCAGGGGTTGGAATCGTTAAGCGATTGATAATTTCGCTACGAGCCTTCTCAGCACTGACTTTGGATAAATCAACTTGCTCATCAAAACCATCTGCGCCTGTTTCCATACCGCGTAGTGCTTTTTGCATTGACTCTTGGAAGTTACGACCAATCGCCATCACTTCACCGACCGATTTCATCTGAGTCGATAGGATGTTGTCCGCTTGTGGGAATTTTTCAAAGTTAAAACGAGGTATCTTGGTAACGACATAATCAAGCGCAGGCTCAAAGCTGGCTGGCGTTTTGCCACCCGTGATGTCATTTTGCAATTCATCCAATGTGTAACCAATCGCTAGCTTTGCTGCGATTTTGGCAATTGGGAAGCCAGTCGCTTTTGAGGCGAGGGCAGACGAGCGCGATACGCGTGGGTTCATCTCGATGACCACCATGCGGCCCGTATCAGGGTTGATACCGAACTGTACGTTTGAGCCGCCTGTTTCTACACCGATCTCACGCAGTACCGCGAGCGAGGCGTTACGCATGATTTGGTATTCTTTATCGGTCAACGTCTGCGCAGGGGCTACGGTGATTGAGTCACCTGTATGTACGCCCATTGGGTCAAAGTTTTCAATGGCACAAATGATGATGCAGTTGTCGTTTTTGTCACGGACGACTTCCATCTCGTACTCTTTCCAACCGATGAGTGACTCATCGATGAGTAGCTGATGGTTTGGAGACAAATCAAAACCGCGCTCGCAGATTTCGATGAATTCGTCACGGTTGTACGCGATACCGCCGCCCGAGCCGCCCATGGTGAATGAGGGACGAATGATACAGGGATAGCCCATCTTTTCTTGGGTCGCAAAAGCTTCTTCCATCGTTTCAGCGGTTTCAGCGCGTGGGCACTCAAGACCGATACGTTTCATTGCCTTGTCAAACAAGTCGCGATCTTCTGCCATCTCGATTGAGTCTTTGGTCGCGCCAATTAGCTCGCAGTCGTACTTAGTCAGTATGCCATGTTTGTCTAGATCTAGCGCACAGTTGAGCGCGGTCTGTCCGCCCATGGTTGGCAAGATCGCATCAGGACGCTCTTTGGCAATGATTTGCTCAACCGTCTGCCATGTGATCGGCTCGATATAGGTGGCATCCGCCATGACAGGGTCGGTCATGATGGTCGCAGGGTTTGAGTTGACCAAGATAACGCGGTAACCTTCTTCTTTTAGTGCTTTACACGCCTGTGCGCCTGAGTAGTCAAACTCACACGCTTGGCCGATAACGATGGGGCCTGCGCCAATGATAAGAATGCTTTTTATGTCGGTACGTTTTGGCATAATGTTTTTAAGTCCTATTTTGGCGGTTTGGGATTTGTTAAATATTTAAAATTCGTATAGATTAGATAGTTGAGTTGAATTCTATAAAAAAATCATTTTCTATCAAACATTTTATAGAACTCTTTATTAAAATCAGCAGTACATATGGTTGCAGTCCCATTTATAAATCTTGCTAAAATACCATTATCAAATTCGAAAGTGGTCAGCATAGGATAATTTGTTAAAAATGTTAAACCTGGAGACTCATGAATATTTTGTAGAAGTTCCAAAAGTCGAGGGTTTTTCAACATCTTGTCGAGTTGTTGCTCATCCTTTGTTAGCAAGGCTTTTAGAGATGAGTCATTATCTTCTATTGCTTTTAATGAATGTTCCCAAGTCTGAGCTAAAAGACTATAGTAATCCTTTATTAGCTGATTATTTAATAGCAACAGTTTTTCGTTTAACTCTTTATCATTAATGGAATTTACATATATTAAGCTATAAGTTAGCAGATGCTCTGCATATTTTTCTGGAGTCCAATTATTTTGTAGACATGTTAAATATGCCTTTTGATGCGGGGCAGTCACCTTTTCTATAGGATCATGGTCGTTCATATTAGTTCGAAATTGCTTAAGATAACCGCTGTAATCGTATAAACCTAAAATAGCATTAGAAATTTTTTCAGCGTCTTCTCTTTTGTTATAAAATTTTGGATTATTAGCGACTAAAACCCCTAAAGTAATAGGCGTATCAATTGAATTATTAGCAACTAGTTTAGCAACCTGCTCTTTTGTATCTTCAGGCAATAAATTTCTTCTATCATCGGCATTAGCTACTGAAAAAGATATCAAGAACAAAGTTGCTAAAACTAATTTCAACATTGATTATGCCTTAGCCTTTTCCATCATCTCTGCAAACTTATCAAACAATGGCGCAGCATCATGCGGGCCAGGGCTGGCTTCTGGGTGACCTTGGAAGCTAAAGACCGGCTTATTAGTCAGCTCAATCCCTTGGTTAGTACCATCGAATAATGAGCGATGAGTCGATTTAACATTGGCAGGCAAGGTGTCTTCGTCAACCGCAAAACCGTGGTTTTGACTGGTAATCATCACCGTACCAGTAGCCAAGTCTTGTACTGGATGGTTGGCACCGTGATGACCGGTTTTCATTTTAATAGTATTTGCACCGCTGGCTAGACCAATCAGCTGATGACCTAAGCAGATACCAAAAGTTGGAATTTCCGTTTCTTCAATGATGTGACGTACCGCATCGATGGCATAATCACAAGCAGCAGGGTCACCAGGACCGTTTGATAAGAAAATGCCATCTGGATTCATCGCTAGCACGTCAGCGATAGGCGTTTGTGCTGGTACAACGGTGACGTGACAACCACGGTCGACTAGCATACGTAAGATATTGGTTTTGGTACCAAAGTCATAAGCGATAACATTATATTTTGCTTCAACGTGCGTGCCCAAATTCTTAAAGAAGCCGCCCGTACCGCTATCATGGCTACCAGCTACATCACGATTAAGCAAGGTATCTGATAAATCCCAGCTACCAGCGGTCCACTCAAACGTCGTCGGCGTACAGCATTCTTTTGCTAAATCCATACCTTCAAGACCAGCGAACTCTTGCGCCAGTTTGATGGCTTGCTGTTCGTCTTCGCTGCTAATCGTGTCGCCGTTAGATGCGGTCATGATACAACCGTTTTGAGCGCCTTTATCACGTAGTAGGCGGGTCAACTGACGGGTATCTATATCAGCAATAGCGACCGTATCATGGCTCTGTAGATAATCACTCAACGATTCAGAGTTACGGAAATTTGAGGTAACCAGCGTTGCATCACGAATGATCAGGCCTTCTGCCCATACTTGGTGTCCATTACCAGACTCCGTATCTTCAGCATTGGTACCAGTATTACCAATGTGCGGATAGGTGAGGGTGACGAGCTGGCGCGCGTAGCTTGGGTCGGTCAGGATTTCTTGATACCCTGTCATGGCTGTATTAAAGACCACTTCACCGACACGATGACCAAGACTGCCGATACTCACACCGCGAAAGATCGTACCGTCTGCTAGTGCCAAAATTGCTTGTATTTCTGCCGATGAATTCAAGGGTTGCCTCCGCTGTTATTGGTGAGTGCCATCATGATTTGTGGGTGAAAATATTGACTTATAATCACTATTTATAGGGTTATAGCTGCTGTTAAAACCAGAATAAAAAAGGACTAAAGCCAAAATTTTTCCACAAAAAAGCGAGAAGACATTATCGATGGAAACTACAAAACTCACTAGGTAGTGAATAGGTAACTTGCATCATGTCCGCTCGCTTAGGCACAGATTTTGCGCATTATATACAATATCCGCTAAGATAGCCAGCCGATTCTCAAGGTTGATGACTGTGGCTTTGCTGATCGTAGTAAATAGCCGATATTAACTTAGCTAAAAGCCGATATCTGTATACTTGGGCTTTGTTTAAAATTTGCGTGACATGCATATGTATGGTCGTCTTTAAAGAACATGATTGCCTAAAATAAGAGCCATATAAAATGGCCTAAGTAATATCGATAAATCATGCACTGCTGATATCCATTTTTCTTGCTTGCTGTGCCTACGCAGACAGAGGCTACAAAAAATCGATATCAGCAATACCGTCGCGTTTCTAGGATATTCTAACTATATATAAAATAGCCTAAGTTATAAAAATGAATTTTCGTGACTGATATAACCATAAATCTAATACTAAAAGAGCTAGATTTTCACAGGTAGCTTTGCCACAATGGACGGCGCTGTTATAAATATAGCTTTGAACCGAATATAATTATTAAAATACCCAATGTAACAAGGACCCGTTATGATTTACCAATATTTAGACAAAGTGCCTGAGTTTGCCGTTCCATTTAACGGTTGGGTGGCAGATACCGCACGTGTCATCGGCGATGTATATTTGGGTCATCAAGCCAGTGTTTGGTTTGGGGCGGTGATTCGCGGGGACAATGAGCGCATTCATATCGGTGATTATAGTAATGTGCAAGAAAACAGCGTCATTCATACCGATGCAGGCATCGAAGTAAAGATCGGCGATCATGTCACCATTGGTCATTTAGCGATGCTGCATGGCTGCGAAGTCGGTGATAATAGTCTCATTGGCATCGGTGCAGTTATTTTAAATAATGCCAAAATTGGTAAAAATTGTATCATTGGTGCCAAAGCGTTGGTCACTGAAGGCAAAGAGATTCCAGATAATTCTCTGGTAATGGGCGCACCTGCAAAAGTAGTCAAAACCTTGACCGATGAGCAAGCTGCCATGATGAAGTGGTCTGCGCTGCATTATAGCGATCGTTGTCAGACATTTAAGACTGGCTTAAAAGAAATAGCCATGCCTGATTAATCAATATAAAAGTGAGCATTGATTTATCTTTAGATAATCGTTTTATAAGTGATAAGCAGATTGAGCGTTATTGATTTCTCATCCTTTATTGAAACGTTTTTTGAGCAAATAATTTTGGGGCAGAAGCTTTTATGTTATTTATGCCATTAGCATCATGATAAGCCAAATAACGGCAAAAATGATAATACCGATGATTATTCCACGAAAAACGTCATGGCGTATCGAGTAGTCGTTAAGATAAGCATTGTTGTTGCCAGTTTCATCATTATGCAAAGCATTGACGCTCTCGGCACCGGCGCTTTTGCCAACGATAAAGCCTATTAAAGCACCCAAAACCAACATAAACGGCGTAAATAACCAGAATATCTCGCCATTGCCCATGCCAGCAAGTGAGCGAATGACAACAATCGCAAGGTCGATAAGTAAGCCGCCAAAGCCATACATCAAGCCATTTAACAGCGCATAAAGCAGACGCTCTAAAGGCGATTGATAGCTTTTGCCTAACTGCCGTCGCCTAATTTCTCTGATGGAGCGGGCAGGGCGTCGCGGTCGATTAAACAAAGCAGTTTTATCATCAGGCGCTTTCATAAGGTTCTCTATTGTTATTATCAAGCAAGCTAAAGATAAGCTAATGAGATTTTAAAGTAAACAAGTTAGCATAATTTTGTTCGGTGAACAGTAGGCTTATAGAGAATTATCAGCACATTTTATATCCAATATTTTCTCTAAAATATTTTTCATTCAAAAAATCATTCCCTTAAAAAATCATAAGGCTCCAATTATGCAGGCAACTCAAGCACACACTGATGGAAAAGAATTGGCGTTATTCGATCTAGATCATACCTTGCTCGATGTCGATAGCGACTACCTATGGGGCGAATATATCGTCAAGCATAACCTCGTTGATGAAGCTGAATATCGTACAGCCAATCAAGCATTTTACGAACAGTACATCGAAGGCACGCTTGATGCGACCGAATATAATGAATTCGTCGCCCAGTTTTTGAGCAGTTTGCCGATGGATAGACTGCATGAGTTGCGAGAAGATTATATTAAGACTGAAATCGAGCCTCATATTCGTCCAAAAGCGATGGAGGCGCTCTGTCATCATGTCGAAAAAGGTCATGATGTGGTGATTATTTCGGCGACCAATGACTTTGTAGTGTCGGCTATCGCTAAACGTTTTGGTATTGAAGATGCCAATGTCTTGGCTACGCCTTTGGAAATCAAAGATCAGCGCTATACTGGTAAGCTGATGGACAAACCAAACTTTCAGGCAGGCAAGATATACCATCTCGATAAGTGGCTGAATAAAAAGCAACTGGCTGGCATAAAATTTGATAAAACCTATGCCTATTCAGATTCCAAAAATGATATTCCTTTGCTTGAATGGGCGGATGTGGCTATTTGCGTGTCCCCTGATGACGCGTTGCATGCGCATGCGTTAGCCCATCGCTGGGCAGTAGAGGATTGGTCAATTTAGCTGGTCTATGATTATTTAATATAAAGGCATTGATAATTAGTCAACTATTTATCGTCAATCTCATTTAAAATAGCGCCATATCAGTGAGATATTTATTTAAAAACACAGGAATACTTATGGAAATCAATCCGTATCAAGAACAAATCAAAGATCTATCTGAGCGTGGACAGGACTTGCGGAGGTATCTTTGACTTCGATGGTAAGCAAGAACGCTTAGAAGAAGTCAATTTAGAATTAGAAAACCCCGAGCTATGGAATGATCCAGAGCGTGCAACCAAGATTAATAAAGAGAAAAGCCAGCTTGATGGCGTCATCGATGTCGTGGTCTCGCTTGAGACCACCTTAGAAGATGCATCTGCCATGCTGGAGCTGGCGGTAGAAGCAGAAGACGAGTCGTTACTTGCTGATGTACAAGCCGAGCTTGACGATGCGGAGAAGCGCGTTGCTGACTTAGAGTTCCGTCGCATGTTTAGTGGCGAGATGGATCCTAATAATTGCTACTTGGATATCCAGTCAGGCAGTGGCGGCACAGAAGCGCAAGATTGGGCCGAGATGCTACTGCGCATGTATACGCGCTGGGCAGAGGCGCATGGCTTTAAAGTTGACGTGATTGAAGTATCTTCTGGTAGCGTTGCTGGGATTAAATCAGCCACGATTGAGATTAAGGGTGATTATGCCTTTGGTTGGTTACGTACCGAAATTGGCGTGCATCGCTTAGTGCGTAAATCACCATTTGATAGTAACAACGGTCGCCATACCTCATTTGCCGCTGTTTTTGTCTCGCCTGAAATTGATGATAACGTTGAGATTGATATCAACCCAGCTGATTTGCGTATCGATACTTACCGTTCATCAGGCGCGGGTGGTCAGCACGTGAACACCACTGACTCTGCGGTGCGTATTACTCATGAGCCGAGTGGTGTGGTGGTGACTTGTCAGAATGAGCGTAGCCAACATGGCAACAAAGCGACGGCGATGAAGATGCTACGTGCCAAGCTTTATGAGCTTGAGATGCAAAAACGCATGGAGTCGCAACAAGCGGTTGAAGATGGTAAATCTGACGTCGGTTGGGGCAGTCAAATCCGCTCATATGTGCTGGATGACTCACGTATTAAAGACTTGCGTACTGGCGTTGAAACCTTTAACACCGGTGCAGTGCTAGATGGCGACCTTGATCAATTTATCGAAGCAAGTCTAAAAGCGGGATTGTAAAAAAACTTTCAAATATTACCTAAAACCTTATTAAGGAAAACTATGCCAAGCGTTAATAATTATTTTGATGATAAAGTCACTTCTATTGCTTTTCAAACCGCGACCAAGCCCGCTACCGTTGGCGTGATGGAAATTGGCGAGTATGAATTCGGTACTAGCGAATTTGAAACCATGAGTGTGGTGAGTGGTGCATTGACAGTTAAGCTACCAGAAAGCACTGAGTGGCAAACCTTTAATGCGGGCGAGCAGTTTACCGTTGAAGCCAATCAGAAATTCAATGTTAAAGTTGAAGTGGAAACTGCTTATTTATGTGTATATGGTAAATAAGCGATTTTAAAGTAGTAATATAATAATTAACGCCAAGTGTTTAACGCTTGGCGTTTTTTTATGGTTAAATTTTAAGATAAGTTTCAGTCGTAAGATTAAGTTTCAGTCGTAAGATATAGTCAGTGAAAAGTAATATCGAACCATCACGCACTGCTGATATCAATTTTTCTAGCTTACTGTGTCTGCACAGACAGAGGCGACAAAAAATTTATATCAGCAATACCATCGCGTTTTTAAAATATTTTGACTATCTTTGTCAATCGTTATAATTTTTTACGATATTGCACCATGTCCGTTTGGGTGGCGATGGCATCATAGAGTTTGCGTGCTGTGGTGTTGCCTTCTTGCGTGGTCCAATAGACACGGTTGCAATGTTGCTTATCAGCAAAGTCATAAACCTGTTCAATCAGTGCGCGTCCTATGCCTTGCCCGCGGGCAGACTCACTAACATACAGATCCTCTAAGTAACAGCATTCGGTGGTATTCCATGTATTGGGATGTAGCACGACATGCGTGATACCTACCAGCGTTTCATCGACCCATGCCCCAAAGCCATAAATTGGCATATTGCTATCAAGCAGGTTGCGCCAAGTCTTTTCTGTGGTACTTGGTGGCAGACGAGTTTCATAAAAAATTAAATAACTTTGCCACAATTTTAACCAAGCATCGTAATCAGCTTTAGACAATGGGATTATTTTTATCGAAATATTTTTCATGGGTGTTCACTTGATTTTATTAATGGACAGACGTTCAATTATGACGCAATCAATCATAATTGATAACCCTTCTATACAGCATTTTTACATAGCGATTACACTTTATCCGTGGCAAGTAAACAGCAAAAATTCTCATAGTTAATTATGCTAAAACCACTATTATTTAAAAGTGTATTATTTATGACCAAAGCAGCTGCACAAACGACCTCAGAGGATATTCGTCACGATTATGAGCATTTAGCACGTCGGGCGAATTTGCGCTACGTCAGTGATAATGAACCGGGTTATAGTCGTCAGCGTTGGGGTCGCGGTTTTACTTACCGAGATGCTACTGGCAAGACGGTGAAAGACAAGGCTTTGCGCCAGCGTTTTGATGCCTTGGTCATTCCACCGATGTGGTCAGAGGTATGGATATGCCAAGATGATAAGGGTCATCTGCAGTCGACCGGTCGTGATGGCAAAGCGCGCAAGCAATACTTATATCATCCTGAGTGGGATACGGTACGTGACCAAGCCAAGTTCGATGCGATGATAGGTTTTGCGGAGGCATTGCCAAACCTACGTGCGCAAGTCGAAGAAGACTTAGAAGCAGCGCCGCTATCACGCGCCAATGTACTGGCTGCCGTGGTTAAATTGCTTGAGACGACGTTAATTCGAATCGGTAATAGCCGCTATGCGAAGATGAATAAAAGCTACGGTCTCAGTACATTGCGTAGCAAACATGTGAGCGAGATAGACGATGGCTTGGCATTCGATTTCGTCGGAAAAAGTGCCAAAGCCCATCATATCGAATTGCAGGATGAGCGTTTGATTGAGATTGTACAAGCGTGTTCTGAGCTGCCCGGTTATCAAATTTTTAAATACTTAGATGATAATGGTCATAAGCAAGTCGTCGATAGTGCCGATATCAATGATTATTTGCGTAAGCACCTTTGCACTGATGCCAGCAATAATAAAAGCGATCATTTATATAGTGGCAATCTGTATAGTGCCAAGGATTTTCGTACTTGGATGGCCAGTGTATTGGCTGCCAGTCATCTGTATGACGAGCTTGAAGCCGCCAGTGGCAAAGAGATATTGACTAGCGAGCCGGACAGTCGGACGCGCCAACAGTTGGTCACTGATATGGTTAAAGAAGTGGCAGATGAGCTTGGCAATACTCCAAGCGTGTGCCGAGCATCCTATATTCACCCTGTTATTATTGAACGGTTTTTGGCAGGTCAGTTTTTTGAGCCCTATAAACAAGCGCGCCGTGGACGCACTCGAAAGTATCAAAGCTGTGAAGAAAAAGCACTGCTGGGCTTTTTGAGTACATTCGATTAAGCGTACTTGACTAAGCGCACTAGAGTAACTGCGTTAGAAAATAAGAGGCTTATAAAATAAAGGCCTCGGGAATAGTTGCTTTATAAAGTAAGCACATTAGAAGAATATATAGCAGTCTAACAACTGCTAATAGTAAGATAATTATCTGGACTCAGATATTTATAAATGATACGTTATGTATTGAATTAGATGTTAACGTGCTTTTTTAACAGACCCTAATGATTAACGCCCAATTTTATCAAGTAACACAGTCTATAGGATATCGACTGTTGTGATAGCAATTGATATTTTCAGCTCGATCTCCACCGCTAAAGGATTAGCCCATGAATACCTCATCTACACAAACCGCGCACGCTACAGCGGATACTTCTAAAACACCCATCAATTATAGTGATTATTATAATAACTTCGAGATGAATGCGTTGTTAGAGGAAATATTTGGCGCGCATTTGGATGATCGATTAAATGCTTACATGGCTTGCTGTGGTCGCCATGTGCGTGACGGTCGCGCGGACAATACGGCCTTAGTCCATGAAGATACTAGCGGTAACATAACGCGCATGAGCTTTGGCGAGTTGGATGAAGCGAGTGCGCAAGTTGCCAATTTATTATTGTCCTATGGTGTAAAAGCCGGTGACCAAGTCGCCACCATGCTACCGCGCACGCCTGAATTACTAACGGTTGTATTAGCGACATGGCGCATTGGGGCAGTGTACCAGCCGCTATTTACCGCTTTTGGTTACGATTCGATTAAGTACCGTATGGATAAGGCCAATACCAAGGTGGTATTTACCAATCAGGAAAATCGTGGCAAGTTTGAAGATTTGGCCAAACAAGCCAAAATGGTACTTATTGGCAGTATTCATGATAGCGACGCTTGGGGTGATGACAATTATCACGAGATGAGGGTGACGCAGCCGCAAGCGATAGAAGCTGTTTTGCTAGATACGGATGCACCATTCTTGCAAATGTTTACTTCAGGTACGGTGGGCAAGTCAAAAGGCGTTAGTGTGTCATTAGCGGCGTTGCCTGCTTTTTATCTATATATGCGTTATGCGATTGATCTGCGCGAGACTGATAACTACTGGAATATGGCTGATCCCGGCTGGGCGTATGGGCTATATTATGCGATTACTGGGCCTTTATTATTAGGGGTCACGACCTACTTTAACGAAGCAGGCTTTGATGCGACCAATACCCGCGACTTTATGGTGCGCCATAAGATTACCAATCTAGCGTCATCGCCAACGGCTTTTCGGATGATGAAATCGAGTGGTGTTTTTGATGCATCGTCCGCAAATGACGATAACGCCTTGTCTCTACGCTGCGCTAACTCGGCAGGGGAGACGCTGAATACTGAAGTAGTAAGTTGGGTGGAAAGTCATTTGGGCTGTCAGGTTTGCGATCAATATGGGCAGACAGAGACTGGTATGACCTGCTGCGAGCATCATGCTTTGGCGCATAAATGTCCAGTCGGCTCGATGGGCATGGCGTTACCGGGGCATACGCTGGTAGTGCTCGATGATGATATGCAAGTATTGCCCGATGGTGAGCAAGGACAATTGGCAGTCGTGGTCAGTCAGTCGCCTGCGTTTTATTTCCGAGGCTATAGTTGGAATGAAAAACAAGCGTTTTTTGAAGATTACTATTTGACAGGCGACGTGGTCGAGCGTCATAGTGACGGCAGCTATTGGTTTTCAGGACGTGATGATGACATCATTATCACGGCAGGCTATCGGGTCGGTCCTACCGATGTCGAAAACACTGTGCTCGAGCACGCAGCGGTCGCGGAGTCTGCTGCCGTTGGTATACCTGATGAGGTGCGTGGGCATACGATTAAGTCCTATGTGGTACTCAAAGATGGCATCGAGGGCTCTGAAGAGATTGCTCAGCAAATCAAAGACTTGGTACGCAAACGTTTATCGACTCACGCTTATCCGCGGGAAGTTGAATTTGTGAGTGCACTACCAAAAACACCAAGCGGTAAAATTCAGCGCTTTTTGCTGCGTAGCCTGTCTGCAGATTGAAGCCTCTTGGTCCAGAGTAGGGGCGCAGAGCAGTTATAAAAAGAGCAGTTATAAAAACGTTAAACATCAACATCAAACAAAAATTTATTAAGGGAATAATATGCAGATTAAAGAAAATAGCTTTTTGGTCACCGGCGGTGCATCAGGATTGGGTGAAGCCGTGGTTCGCGCTATCGTCGCTCAAGGTGGCAAGGTCGTCATCGCTGATTTGAATGAAACAGTAGGGTCAGCGCTAGTAGCTGAGCTGGGCGATAATACGCGTTTTGTTCGTTGTGATGTGACCAGTGGTGATGAGGTGCAAGTGGCGGTAGATACAGCAGAAAAAGAGTTTGGTGGTCTGCAAGGTTCTATTAACTGTGCAGGTATTGCCGTGGTGCAAAAGCTACTGGATCGTGAAAACAATCCTGCTGATCTCGATCAGTTCAGTCGCGGTGTTATGATTAATCAAGTGGGCTCGTTCAATGTTGCACGTTTAGTAGCAGCTAGTATTGCTAAGCGCGTAGCAGCGAATGTGAACCCTGATAGTGAGCAGAACGCGGACAATGGTATCATTATCAATACTGCTTCTATCGCTGCTTTTGATGGGCAAGTCGGGCAAGCCAGTTATGCCTCATCTAAAGCTGGCGTTGTCGGTATGATGCTGCCATTAGCTCGTGAGCTGACTCGTCATGGCATTCGCGTGATGACGATTGCACCGGGTGTCTTTGCCACCCCAATGATGGAGAGCTTACCGGAAAAAGCACGCACGCAATTAGAATCAGCCGTTCCTTATCCTAAGCGCCTAGGAGCACCGAATGAGTTTGCCAAACTGGTGACCCATATTATTGATAATGCCTACCTAAATGGTGAAGTGATTCGTCTTGATGGTGCCATTCGTATGGTTTAGTTTGACAACTGCCAGAACACGTTGTTATCTTATTCATCATTTTTGCACAAAACCTGATCATTAAATATGACATAGTGCTTTGATATATTATGACTCGTTGCTATCAAGCATTGCTTATAAGGACCAAAGCCTATGTCATTTTTCTCTTTCAGTCTTAGCACCAAATCTCGTTGGTTGTTTATTGCGATAGGACTTGGTCTGACTGCCATCATTAGTACCAGTGCGATAGGCTATGTCAAAACCTCCTCGCAGGCAAAAAACGCGGTTGATAAAGGTCAGTCTATTCCTAGCACGCTCATTGTCGATAAGGTCTTTGTTGACAAGTCTGAGCGCATTTTAAAGTTATTAAGCAAAGATATCGTGGTCAAATCCTATCGCATTGCATTAGGTGACAGCCCGATAGGACATAAGCACCAACAAGGGGATCAGCGCACACCAGTAGGCTACTATACCTTAGATTATAAAAATGAAAACTCAATAGCCCATCGCTCCATCCATGTCAGCTACCCAAATGCGGCAGATAAAGCACAGGCTAAGTCTCGCGGCGTCAATCCAGGTGGCGACATTATGATTCATGGGCAAATGAATGGCTTTGGTCATTTAGCCGGGCTCAATCAACAACGCGATTGGACAGATGGCTGCATCGCCGTCACTAATGATGAGATGGATGAAATTATGGCGGCTGTGAAAGTAGGCACCGCGATTGAAATTGTTGAATAAGCCACTTTTAAGGTTTATGTATACTTAATGCTTGCTGAGTTGATTAGCTTTTTAGATATTTTGTAATAACCGCATATTTTTTTCGACGATTTATTCACACTCCTAAACTATTCCTCTCTCTTTTTCACAAACTTAACACTACCTATTTTTCTTTCCTATATTCCCTTGAAATAGCTCATCAATGTGCCTATTAATGCCTTATCGTCATATCATTGTTATAAGTAAGGTTTATATTAATCAGGTGCAATGCGCACTGCTTGCTATTGGCTTGTTATTGATAGGAGCTGATATTGATAAGCCATTATTGATTGTTGATAACCGTTAAATTGATATTGAAATATTACTCAACAAACCTGATATAGATAACAACGAAAAGCTTGGGCATTGTTTGATACTTATAAAAAGCCGCAGCTACTATCAGATATAAAATATTATTAATTCTAAAAGGACACCAATATGAGGTTCGAAAAATTTACCCAAAAATTGCAATCTGCGATTCAAGAAGCCCAAAGTTTGGCGCTAGGGCGCGACCATACAGGAATTGATCCTGTGCATTTGCTTGCCGTGTTGCTGCAAGACGAGTCTAACTTGTCTATCTGCCAGCAAGCGGGCGCGTCTATTCCTGCGCTAAAAAATGGCGTGGCAAAGGCGCTTGATAATCAAGCGACGATTAGCGAACCAACAGGTGACGTTAATTTGAACCCTAATTCGGTCAAAATTTTGAATTTGGCCGATCGCCAAGCGCAAAAAGAAGGCGACGATTTTATTGCCACTGAATGGGTGATATTAGCACTCGCTGAACAAGGCGAAACCAAAAAAATATTTGAAAGCGCTGGCGTGACGGCAGCCAAATTAAAAGCCGTTATTGAACAATTACGTGGTGATGAAACCGTGAACAATCAAAACGCGGAAGATCAACGTGACGCGCTGAATAAATATACGATTAACTTAACTGAGCAGGCGGAGCTTGGCAAACTGGATCCAGTCATTGGTCGTGACGAAGAGATTCGCCGCACCATTCAAGTACTGTCACGTCGGACTAAAAATAATCCAGTACTTATCGGTGAGCCGGGTGTGGGTAAAACCGCTATCGTCGAAGGCTTAGCACAAAAAATCATCAATGGTGATGTACCAGAAGGGTTGCGCCGTAAAGAAGTACTGTCATTAGACTTAGGTGCGCTTATTGCCGGCGCAAAATTTCGTGGTGAGTTTGAAGAACGCCTCAAAAGCGTATTGAGTGATTTGGCCAAGCAAGAAGGCAATGTCATCTTATTTATCGATGAGCTACATACCATGGTTGGCGCGGGTAAATCAGAAGGTGCGATGGATGCGGGTAATATGCTAAAGCCTGCGCTAGCCCGTGGTGAGCTGCATTGCGTCGGTGCGACGACTTTGGACGAGTATCGCAAGTATATCGAAAAAGATGCCGCGCTTGAACGTCGCTTCCAAAAAGTATTGGTCGATGAGCCAACGGTCGAGGATACCATTGCGATTTTGCGTGGCCTCAAAGAGCGTTACGAGCTGCATCATGGGGTCGATATTCAAGACAGTGCGATTATTGCTGCCGCACGCATGAGCCATCGCTATATTACTGACCGCAAGCTGCCGGATAAGGCGATTGATTTAATCGACGAAGCTGCCAGTCGTCTGCGTATGGAGATGGACAGCAAGCCTGAGTCACTTGGCAAGCTTGATAGCCGTTTGATTCAGTTAAAAATGCAGCGTGAAGTGCTCAAAAATGAAGAAGACGCTGGCGCGCAAGCCGAGCGTAAAGTACTTGATGCACAAATAGAAGAGTTAGAAAAAGAGTACGCCGATCTCAATGAGATTTGGCAAGCAGAAAAAGCGCTGGTCAAAGGCAGTCAGCAGCTAAAAGACGAGCTAGACAAAGCGCGTATCGCCTATGATAAAGCCAGCCGCGAGGGCGATTATGAGACCATGAGTAAGCTGCAGTATGAGACCATTCCGCAGTTAGAGCGCCGAATTCATGAGTCGGACTTGGCTGAGCAAAAAGAGCAGACTGGTGAAAATAGTGGGGTAAAACTACTACGTAACAAGGTCACGGATAATGAAATTGCCGAAGTGGTTGCCGCCGCCACGGGCATTCCGGTCAGTAAAATGATGCAAGGCGAGCGTGACAAAATGCTGGCGATGGAAGAGAAACTCCACGAGCGCGTCATCGGTCAAGATGAAGCAGTCGAAGCGGTCGCCAATGCCGTGCGTCGTAGCCGTGCGGGCTTGTCGGATCCGAATCGACCATCTGGTTCGTTCTTGTTCCTTGGGCCTACTGGTGTCGGTAAAACCGAGCTGACCAAATCATTGGCGAACTTCTTATTCGACTCTGAAGATGCGATTGTTCGTATCGATATGAGTGAGTATATGGAGAAGCACAGCGTCAGTCGCTTAGTGGGTGCGCCTCCAGGTTATGTTGGCTATGAAGAAGGTGGCGCGTTGACCGAAGCGGTACGTCGTAAGCCCTATAGCGTGATATTGTTTGATGAAGTCGAAAAAGCGCACCCTGATGTGTTCAATATCTTGCTACAAGTGTTGGATGATGGTCGTTTGACCGATTCGCAAGGTCGCGTGGTGGACTTTAAAAACACCGTTATTATCATGACCAGTAACCTAGGCTCGCATAAAATTCAAGAGATGGTTGGCGAAAGCTACGACGATATCAAAGCGGAGGTCATGGATTCTGTCGGTCAGCATTTCCGTCCAGAGTTCGTCAACCGTATTGATGAGATTGTGGTTTTCCATCCGCTCGGTATGTCGCAAATGGCAGGTATTGCTGACATTCAATTGGATCGATTACGTCAGCGTTTGCATGAGCGCGAGATGGACATCGAGCTATCCTCTGATGCGATGAACAAGCTGGTCGCCGTGGGTTATGACCCTGTGTATGGTGCGCGTCCGCTAAAACGTGCTATCCAGCAAGAGATCGAAAATCCGCTGTCATTAAAATTGCTGTCTGGTGACTTTGTCGCTGGCGATATCATCAAAGTCGATGTCGGCGCTGATGATAAGCTTACCTTTGATAAGCTTCGAATGAGCTAATAGTAAACGCTAAATAATTGTTGCTAAATGACGGTTATGCTTTAAAACCAACCCTTTATTTGTCTATTTTTTATATAGGCAGATAAGGGGTTTTTACTTTGCGCTCTATAATCATTTTACCGTTGTCATACTTTGATTATGTTATAACTATAGTCAAAATATCCTAAAAATACGATGGTATTGCTGATATCAATTTTTTGTCGCCTCTGTCCGCGCAGGCACAGCAAGCAAGAAAAATGGATATCAGCAGTGCGTGATGGTTCGATATTATTTTTCACGCACTATCACTTAAGCCCTAATAAAGCCAATATAACATTAAGGGAGATGACATCATGATGATGACCAATAAAAAATATATTAGCACGCCATTAATCTTGCCGTTAATCATAGCAGCCCTGCTATTTAGCGCCTCTGCGTGCTCAAACCCATCAGCAGTCAATACCGATGCAGATCTGACAGAGTACAAAGAAGGTCAGGCTTCTGCCAAAGATTCGGCAGCGAGCACTGAAAAACCTGCCTTTGCCACTAAGACTGTCGCTACCTTTAATGAACCATGGGCGATGACCGCGCTACCCAATACCAATGATGAGCCACCAACATTACTGGTTACCCAAAAGACCGGTGAGCTCTTCATGGTCGATACTGCTACCGATACTAAAACCGAAGTAAGCGGCGTGCCGACCGTTGCGTATGGCGGGCAAGGCGGTCTAGGTGACATTATTCTAGCGCCAGATTTTGCTACCAGTAATGTCATATATCTCAGTTATATTGAAAGCGGCACGGGTGCTGATGACAATAAATTTGGCGCGAAAGTGATTAGCGCTAAGCTCTCAGGTATAGGTAGCGCTGCTCCTAGTCTGCAATCTATTACCCCGATTTGGCAGCAGACGCCAAAGGTAAAAGGGCAGGGGCATTATAGTCACCGTTTGCTATTCTCTCCCGATGGTCGCTATCTCTATATCAGTTCAGGTGAGCGGCAAGAAAAAACGCCAGCGCAAGATATGAGCGTCAACTTGGGCAAAATCATTCGACTATACCCTGACGGTAGCGTACCCGCAGACAATCCATTCGCCAACGAAAATAAGGAAATTAAGGCACAGTTTTGGACAACTGGGCATCGTAACGTACTGGGTATGGCCTTTGATGACAGTGGTCGGCTGTGGGCAAATGAGATGGGGCCAAGAGGTGGTGATGAGTTTAATTTAATCGAAAAAGGCAATAACTATGGCTGGCCGCTGGTCTCTAACGGTCGTAATTATTCGGGTACAGACATTCCTGACCATGACACTCGGCCTGACTTGACTGCGCCCAAAGTGACTTGGACACCCGTCATCTCACCTTCTTCATTAAGTATATATTCAGCCGGGACTCATAATGATTTTCCAGCATGGCAAGGCAATGCGCTAATCAGCGGCCTGTCATCAAAAGCGCTCATCATAGTGAGTTTTGATGACAGCAACAGTGCCTCTGAACGTTACCGCTATGATATGGGGAAGCGTATTCGTAGTGTACTGAACGTGGATGGACAAGTCTGGTTATTAGAGGACGGCGATGCGGCTAAGTTACTGCAATTGCTACCTAAATAGTATATTGCTATAAAGAGTGAATGATAGCACTGTTAAAATTAATTCATAAATCTACATAAAGGGTACTGCGATTTTTACCATAAATCCAGCACCTTTTATAGTTTTAAAGCTTAGAAAATGAATAGAGTAGATGGCTTTTATTTTACTCTAAACCAGAATTTTGACTTGTTACCATCTATACATCATATTTTTAGATAAGTTTAAGAATAGGAAAACATTAGAGCAAATAGGGTGTTTCTTGATGGCTATATTTTGTAATTATTTGATAATCAAAGGTTATTTTGTTAAGGTAGCAGCCCTTATATAACGAGATTAGCACATGGACGAAGTAAAAGTAGGTCGATTGGGTCCGTTTCCACGGGTCAGTAAACCTGTGTTTATAACCTCGACGTTGTTGATTGTCGGATTTATTATTTTTGGCGCTTTTTTTACGGAAGCTGCCGGCGCACTTTTTAGTTTTTTACAGAGCTTTATTACCGATAAGTTTGGTTGGCTATTTATTGTTTTGGTCAACGTGGCACTCGTTTTTTGTATCTATTTAGCCATGAGCCGTTACGGCGATATTCGCTTGGGTAAACAAACAGAACGTCCGCAATATAGCCTCATCTCTTGGATAGGGATGTTGTTTTCGGCGGGTATCGGTATTGGTTTGGTTTATTGGGGTACGGCTGAGCCGTTGTATCACTTTATGGCCCCACCACTTGGTGAAGCGGAGACAATAGAAGCGGCCAAACAAGCGATGAACATCTCGTTTTTACATTGGGGTTTACACGCTTGGGCGATTTATACCATCGTGGCATTGTCGTTGGCTTACTTTCATTTTCGCCGTGGTCTGCCATTATCGATTCGCTCGACGCTGTATCCGATATTGGGCCGCAAGATTTATGGTCCTTGGGGTCATACCGTTGATATTTTAGCAGTATTCGGTACGATGTTTGGGGTAGTGACTTCTTTGGGTTTAGGGGTGATGCAGATAAATTCTGGTCTGGAGAACTTGTTCGGTATTCCTAATAGTTTGGGCGTGCAATTTGCGATTATTGCATTTGTGACTGCCATGGCATGTATCTCTTTGATGCTGGGTCTTGATAAAGGCATCAAACGTCTAAGTGATATTAATATGGGACTGACGGGTATTCTGTTGGTCTTTATGGTGATTTTGGGTCCGACGCTATTTATCTTCGACAGTTTTATCGAAAATATCGGTAATTATCTAGGGTCGATTGTGACGTTATCGGCGTGGGGCGAAGCCTATAGCAATACCGATTGGCAAAGCGGCTGGACGATATTTTACTGGGCGTGGTGGGTAAGTTGGGCACCCTTTGTCGGCGTATTCATTGCCCGTATCAGTCGTGGTCGTACTATTCGTGAATTTGTCTTGGGAGTCTTATTAATCCCAATGACGATTTTATTCTTCTGGTTTACTACGTTTGGCGGTGTTGCTATCCATATGGAGCTATTGGCATCGATCAACCCTGACATGCTGAGTCCTGGACTGATTGAAGCAGTGCAAGCCGATACCGGTAGTGCGATCTTTAAACTGGTCGAATACTATCCACTGACAAAACCTGTGACCTTGCTGATTGTTATCATGATTGTATTATGGTTCGTCACGTCTTCTGATTCGGCAAGCTTTGTCATCGATATGTTGACGGCAGGCGGCGATACCAACCCGCCAAAGATTCAGCGCTTGTTTTGGGCGACGATGGAAGGGGTCATTGCTGCAATATTATTAGCAGCTGGTGGTTTGGGTGCGCTACAAGCCGCCGCTATCGTGGCAGGTTTGCCGTTTGCTCTGGTAGTCTTTGTCATGATGTATGCGCTGTTGCGTGGTTTAAGTCGCGATCGCTTGATTTTATATCGTGCGCAGCAATATTTCATCACCGAAGAGTCTGCTGATCATAACTCGGCTAATGAGTTCGTCGATGAGCATTTGCTAAAAGGTCCACCTAAAATTGCAAAGGGTGACTAGGGCATTAATGATATGCTGATTGTTGCTTGTTTTAATTAAGCCTGTTATCTGAGTCCTTAAGAAAGTTTTTAAAACAGGCTTTAAAAAAATATTTAAGACAAGCAACGATCAATTATTTACCGCTTAGATTAACACACCAAGTGCAACGCTAATTAATATTATAGAACGCCTGCATAGGCGTTTTAAACCCTAAGCGTTT
>NZ_JBEOOZ010000007.1:0-132554 GCF_040309625.1 Psychrobacter sp. 78a-MNA-CIBAN-0178 | reverse complement strand
AGTTTGAAATGCAACACGGCACATCTTACTCTTCAACTCATTCTTTTAAAACGTTGCACTTCTTATTTGAATCTAGGTATTAATAAATTAGCATAAAAGTAAGATAAGATATTGAAGACAATGTTGGCGCTATGTTTGATTTTTTATACGAGTTAGACTATAAATCTGTGGTCGGAAGGCTAATATTAATAGTGCGTGGTAAGTATCAATACTTATGGATAAAGAGGATTTCGTCATTAAGTATTATTGATAAACAGATAAAAATCGCAGTCTGTTTTGAGTAGTTCCACAAATCTAGTCTATTTTAAGTGGTTTGTTAATAGGTTTGAGGGGCAAAATAACTGGTTCCGTTGGGGTATACCTTTAACAGTTTTTATGAGTTCTTAACTAAACACAGTAACGAAGGATTTGTGATAAATTTATAATTTGGAAAGAGCTACAGAAGGTAAGTTTTAATGATTACATCAGCTGAAGAGTTTCTCTTACTCAGAACAAGTGACCACACCCAAGATTATGGAAGAGCGATTAACGAGTGTGCAGCATTGGAAACGTGGTTTGAAATAATACGTCACTACCCAACTATGCGCGAGTGGGTAGCTCTAAATAAAACAGTTCCAATAGAAGTTCTTGAAACGTTGACGTACGATGACAGTCCTACCGTTAGAGGGAATATTGCTATGAAAAACAAAATAACTAGAGAAATATTTGAGGTATTGGCAGATGATAAAGACGCCTCTGTCAGAAATAGACTCGTCTATAATAAAAACATACCAAAAGACTTGCTATTGAAGTTAACCAATGATGATGAATCGTTCATCAGAAAAAACGCTATAAATAAGATTAGTGAAAAATTTTGAGTAAGCAAAGCCAAACAGTTCGATACCTATATAGCGCATCAATCACGATAGAATATGTATGGTAAGTACACACCATGAGGTACACTGTGACTATTTCAGCGATTTGAAACGTTGATACCATTAGCCTACAGCCGAAGGTTTAAGTCCTCACTAGGGAACCATCATTCATATAATGCCATAAAAAAACTGAGCACATGGCTCAGTTTTTTTTGTTTTGCGCTAGACATTTACGACTTAGCTAAGTGGCACACCAATACGGTTGGCCACTTCTTCGTAAGCTTCGATAACATCGCCTAATGATTGACGGAAACGGTCTTTATCCAATTTCTTCTTGGTGTTTTTGTCCCAAATACGGCAGCCATCTGGTGAGAACTCATCACCCAAAACGATACGGTCGTGGAATACACCAAACTCTAATTTGAAATCGACCAGTATTAAATCGCCAACTGCAAACAGTGCTGTTAGCACCTCATTGACTTGATGCGTCAGCGCTTCCATGCTCGCAAGCTGTGCTTGAGTTGCCCACCCAAGAGAAATCGATAGTGACTCATTAACCATCGGATCGCCAAGCGCATCATCTTTATAAAACAGCTCATAAGTAGGCGGCGTCAATGCTTGCCCTTCTTCTAGGCCTAAACGGCGCACCAAACTGCCCGCTGCAAAGTTACGTACGACGCACTCAACGGGAATCATATCTAGGCGCTTGACCAATACTTCGTCTTCAGATAGCTGCTTTTCAAAATGTGTTTCAATACCAGCGTCAGCCAATTTTTGCATAATAAAAGCATTAAAGCGGTTATTAACCACGCCCTTACGTGCTAACTGTTCGATACGCTTACCATCGAGCGCCGAGGTGTCATCACGGAAGTGTAAAATCAAAAGATCGTTGTCTTCTGTTTCATAGACAGATTTGGCTTTTCCTTTATATAGCAGTTGTTGCTTTTGCATTATGGAGTTCCTGTTCGTTCAAGCTTATGTGGTAAAAACGCGCAGCGACCGCTGGACTCTGTACGACGTCATTCATTAATCTATTAGATCATGAATAACCATAGTAAAAAGTCAGCGGTATAAATAGGGAAACACAGTGTTTAGTTTGATGACTCGCTCACGGCAACAGCGCGTTGCGGCTTAGGTAATTGATACTGCTTACCCGCTTCGTTCTGTAAGGTGAGTGTATTGGCACCTGCATTTGGGGTGGCGTATAACGGTACAAAAGGTGCTGGCTCCTGAGCAACCGGTAGCTCTAGAGGCGCAAGCTTTTTGCTTTCTTGATATTCTAAGCTGCCATTATCGCGCTTACCAAGAAAACCTTTGGTCATTTGACAGCCACTTAATACTAAGGTGCTACCCAATATCAAAACCATCATAGCAGGAAATGTTTTGGTAGGGCTTGATGATACTTTCATCATATTATCTCTCTGAGTTAGCAATTTTTGCTTATTTGGGCGACTGACTTATCGTTACCGTTAAGTGCCTCACTAAGCCCTAAATCATTAATAATAATGTAGGGCTTAGTGTTTAACCATTCAATCGTCAATACTTATCGTAAATTCGCACGAACCAACGCTTCATCAATGGTGGCATGATGTTGTTCTGCCAACCATACCAACGGCAGACGAATACCAGTATCTATCATACCCATCTTATGTAACGCATATTTTGCTGGAATGGGACTAGATTCAATAAACAAATCACGGTGTAAGTGTTTAATCACATCATGCGCTTTATTGGCGGTATCAAGGTCGCCGCGTAGCGCTGCCGAAAACGTTTCGCTCATCGCTTTTGGCGCGACGTTAGCCGTTACCGAAATATTACCTTTGGCACCCATCTGCATCAAATCAAGCGCCGTACCATCATCGCCAGATAGAACAACGATACGGTCGCCAACCGCTTTAATCAACTGCTCACCACGAGCAACTGAGCCGGTCGCGTCTTTAATCGCCACGATATTATCGATATCAGCCAAACGCTCAACCGTATTCTGCGCGATATCAACTACAGTACGCCCTGGTACGTTATAGAGCATCTGCGGGATCTTTACGGCTTGGGCAATCGCTTTATAATGCTGATACAAGCCTTCTTGTGGCGGCTTATTGTAGTAAGGAGCGACCAATAATGCACAGTCTGCACCAGCATCTGCCGCATCTTGGGTGAGCTTGATGGCTTCAGTCGTATTATTCGCGCCTGTACCCGCTATCACTGGTACACGGCCTTTGACGTGCTGCACAAAGTAGCGAATCACATCGCTATGCTCTTGCATCGACAAAGTCGCTGATTCGCCAGTGGTGCCCACGGCAACGAGGCAATGGGTGCCCTGCTCGATCTGCCAGTCTATGAGGTCGGCCAGACGTTTATAATCGACCGTGCCGTCAGGATGCATGGGCGTTACCAAGGCCACCATAGAGCCTTGTAGTCGGGTTTTAATCTCGTCATATGCTGTGCTCATAACTGTGCCTTACTGTTGTATTGTCCTAGCTTTATTCAAGCTGTCACATGATCCATCGTTTGCAATCGCCAATGTCTATTTTTACATTAATAACCAGATCAATGGTAGCTATTGCATGATGTTCATACTGGGCATTTATATACAGATGATAGTGACATTCTCATTATAGAATCATGTGTATATCTATCCGCATGGACATTATTTTTGTCCATTGCCGATGCTATCTATCAATCATAATAAAAACGCCTACTAGTGTAGCATATTTTGATTTAACCGCTATCAGTCAATTAATGCTCAGTCCAGATATACCCTATCTATTTGCGCGCTATTCCAAGCGCTGTTTAGCGCTAATGTTATGCAACATAGACACAAGGGCGGCTACTTATAGACCTTATTATTTAAGGCTTACTGTTTAGGGCTTATTGAACATTGATAAATAGTTAGTTTAGCGTAATTATGCAAGCGGGATAAATGCTTTTGAATTATTTTAACGAATCGTCAACACATCGATGGTCGGACGATACCAGCGAAAAGGTAACCCTCGGGTGCCCACTCCACTACTGACAAATATCTGCGCGCTACCATGCTGGTATAGGCCGCGCTGCTTACCCATGCGACTGTTATCCAACAATGACGACTGCTTACCTATACGACGAATGTCTTGCTTTTTTTGCGCCGTTAATATGTTTTTCTGTATTGCTTTGGCCGCACCGGTAATCAATAAAGGTCGGGGTTGCAACGATTTTGGTAAGTCGCTAATACTATCAAATCGTGACGCAAGAATAATGACAGGCTTAGTTGCCTGCTCAATTTCAGCACTCAGCACAGCTTTATTAGGCACATTCAAAGTGTCGTCATCGTTCAATTGTTTCGGGATATCTTGCCAGCCGCAAAGTATGGCCACGACTGGATTGTCCTGTAGATATTTTTGCGTGCTGGTATCTGGGTGGCCTTTTATATAACTTGCTTGATTTGCTATCAATCGACCGTTGCCAGTTCGAGCACATTTAAGCGGCAACGACGTACATTGCTGCCCGATATAGTTGATATCCAGTACGTCAAAAGCATTGGCCAAGGTGTCTTCTAACAATGGCTGACCTTGCTTGGTAGTATTGATCGACTGATAACGCAAATCCGAGGTACTCATGACCGTATAAACGGGCTTATTTACCCCTTTAAATAGCATCAACTGCCCGACCAAATCGGCGCTTGGATAATAGAGCCAATCACCTGTGATCAATACCGCATCTGCTGACAAGGCATTGATGGTAGCGACCAGCTTGCTGATATGACGCGGCTTGCCACTATATAAACCAATGCGCAAATCGGCTAATACCGCCACCGTAAGCGGAGTTGTTAAGCCCAAATCAACAGCATGATGCTGCAAACGCAAACGATTGGGCTGCACAACCACCGTATAAAAATACAGACCCATGGCAATGACAGCCATCAACACGGCATTCGGTGACAATTGTGCCAGCATGGGTGTCACTTGTTGTACTCGCCCAATAATCAATAACAGTGCCCAAAAAGGCATGGTATAGGCAGCGTAATATAGCAACAACTTTGACCAAATACGCCAAAAGCGTTTTGTGGGATTGGCATTGAATGTCTGTAATCCTGACCACAATATGATATACGCTAGCAAGGCTGCTGCTATAGTGATGCTAAGCGTATAAAAAGCGTGGTCAGTCATAATTACCTAGCTATATATAAAGGTATGAATAGTCGTTTGTGCCGTTGGGCGCGCAATCAAATCAATGTTGGTCAATCAAACCAATGTCCAAATTAACGTCCAAATCAATGTGACTTGCTCACCGTTAAATTGAGCAACAGCAACTCATCAAAACCAATCGATAAAAAAATCAGCCATTATAGAGGTCGAGCTCTATGATAGACAAGTATAATTATCAATGCTTATCGAGATACGTCATTTAAGCATAGTCGATTGACTATATGATAACTATTCAATACGCAGGCCAATAATACCAGGGATGCCTTGGCGCATGACTTCAATCGTTACCACACCCTTTTTGGGAAGTGAGGAGATAGCACTAGAAAAATCAGTGACCTTGGCAATAGGCTTTTGGTGAAAATTAGTAATAATATCTCCCGCCAAAATGCCCGAGCGCGCGGCTAAGCCTGTCGGGTCAACGGTCGTGACCAATATCCCTGTTTTATTGTCCACTGCCAGCTCTGCTTGCTCATCTGGGGTCAAATTGCGCAGACGTAAGCCTAATTGCACCTCATCATCTTGCTGAGAGCCGCTTTGTGCCCTGACATCATTTGGCGCATAAGTGAGCTTGCCTTTTACGAGCATTTGCTTGCCATCACGCTGAATCTGGGCGCTGAACGGATCATTGGGTCGCGCTCGATTGATCAGGTTCAATAAATCTGCAGCACGCATAATCTGCACATTATTGTATTGCAAAATGATGTCGCCTGCTTGTAGACCTGATTTTTGGGCAGGCGAGTCTGGTGAGACGCGGGTAAGTAGTGCGCCCTGTGGACGCGCTAAATTATACGCTTCCGCTAAATTACGATCGATGTCTTGAGGATAAATACCCATATAGGCACGTGCGACTTCGCCATTGGTTTTGAGCTGCTCGTAGATATCCATCGCCGCATCAATAGGAATTGAGAACGACAAGCCCATATAACCGCCCGTACCACTAAAGATACGTGAGTTGATACCGATGACTTCGCCGCGCTGATTAAATAATGGCCCGCCTGAGTTACCCGGATTTAATGCCACATCAGTTTGGATAAAAGGCACGCTGGTCTCACGTGAAAAGCTGCGAGACTTGGCACTGACGATACCTGCGGATGCCGAATAATCAAAACCAAAGGGCGACCCTATCGCCAATACCGGCTCACCTACCTTTAGACTGTCTGAATCACCAATCGGTAAGGCTGGGAACTGGTTGCCTGTGACTTTGAGTACCGCCACATCTGAGCGCTCATCGCTACCCACCAAGGTCACATCCAGCTCTGTTCTGTCATTAAGGGTCACGGTGATTTTGTCTGCACCAGCAACCACATGGTGATTGGTCAACATATAACCATCGGTGGTGACAAAAAAAGCGGTGCCATAAGCGTGTTCAATCGCAGGCGTCGCTGCTTGATCCGGAATACGTAAGCGATCTCCGAAGAACTGACGTAACAGCTCGGCGGTTTGTGCTTTGGCAAGCTCATCTTCACTGACCGTTTTGGTGACATTGACTCGTGCCACCGCTGGCGTCACTTGCTGTACTAAGTCAGAGAAGTCAGCAGTGGTGACCGCTGCTTGTACCTGAGACATAGTGGCTACATTAATACCTGTCGCCATTACCGTGCCGATAGCCAGTGCCAAAGTACTGCGTTGTAACCAACGCTGCATACGAATAGTAGATTGTGCTTGAAACATATTGATAGGCATATTGTCTCCATATGAGTGATTATTATTGTTAGCAACAATATTATCGCTATTATCGCCATAATAGATATAGCCAAATCCATATAAACCCGCTACATCGTCATCCTCGTTAACCATACTAAGGTATAGCCTGCATTCAGCTCCCTTATATCAAGGTTATTTGAATTCAACGATAGCAAGCTTGTCTAAATTTATAGGAATAGTCCTGACTGCTGGTCAGTTTACTACTTGTCTGCGAGTTTATGTAGTAGCGCCTGACCATGATGGCAAATATAAGCCGGTTTAATATGACGTCATACTGTCTTCTCATTTTTTGTAATCTTTGATATTGATATTAATAGTGCCGTTACCTACTCGTGTGTCAGCGCAGAACGATGGCGCGTGGCTATCACGGCAGACAGACCCTTGACATATATAAAATAAAATCATGATATGATAACAAACCTAATAAATTATTTAGAAAACAATAGTCAGCTATAATAAGGTGTTATTTACAGAACGCCAAGCAATTTGGCTTTTATCGCCTTTATTTTCCATCTTTTGTGTTTCTAGCATTGGTGTATTTAGCTTGAGACACTTTTGTCTTTGTTACTATATAGTATATATATCATCCATGATTCATGATGGCTATGGTTATTATTAATTTGCCGTTACAAAAGGTTTTTGACGGCTAACGATGACCTATTTTAATAGCTATACAGCATCACAAGATTATAAAAGGATTAATTTATGGATACCGCCCTATTATTATCCGGCGTGGTTGGGATTGGCATTGCCGCCCAATGGTTGGCTTGGTATTTAAAGCAACCATCCATTTTATTTTTATTACTTATTGGTATTATCGTTGGCCCAGTGCTCGGCGTATTCGACCCTGACTTGGTGTTGGGCGAGCTGATGTTCCCGTTTATCTCTTTGGGGGTGGCGATTATTTTATTCGAAGGCTCGCTAACGCTAGAGTTCGATGAAATCAAACAACACGGCTCGGTCGTGCAGATGCTGGTATCAGTCGGGGTACTGATCACCATTGCTATCGTGGCGCTGTCGACTTATCTATTGTTCGATGTCGATCCACTGATTGCGTTGCTGTTCGGTGCACTGGTCTGTGTGACGGGGCCAACGGTAATTATGCCGCTACTGCGTAGTGTGCGACCCAACAAGACCATCTCCAATATCCTGAAATGGGAAGGCATTATCATAGACCCCATCGGCGCTATCGCCGTGGTATTGGTCTACGAGTATATTATCTCAGGCGGCGAAGCCAGTAGTATCTTACTGTTTGCCAAAATCGTGGTACTTGCAACCGCGCTAGGTATGGCGGGTGCTTGGGTACTGGCGTTCCTCATGCGTCGGCATATGATTCCTGAGTTTTTGCGCAATGTCTTTACCCTTGCCTTTGTTTTGGTATTATTTTCAGTCTCAAACCATTTAGAGCATGAGTCGGGTCTACTGACCGTCACCGTATTAGGCGTTGCCCTCGCCAACTGGCCAAAATTCCCGCGCGATACGATTTTAGAGTTTAATGAATCGTTAACCATTTTATTAGTTTCAGTATTATTTATCATTCTTGCGGCTCGTGTTGAGCTTGAAAGTCTACTGCAGGTTGGTTTTGCGGGTCTAGTATTACTGGCTATCGTGATGTTCATCGCGCGTCCATTATCAGTATGGGCCTCGTCCATTGGCTCTAACTTAAAGACCAATGAAAAGTTAATGATTAGCTGGATTGGACCACGCGGTATCGTCGCTGCCGCTATCTCATCTCTGTTTGCGATTCGCTTGCAAGAATATGATATCCAAGGCGTTGAACTGCTAGTGCCATTGGTATTTTTGGTTATTATTGGTACGGTCATGATTCAGGGCTTGGGCGCAAAAATGGTAGGTAACCTGCTTGGTGTCCGTGAGCCTGAGACCAACGGTATCCTGATCGTCGGCTCCAACCCAATTGCCCTGCTCGTCGCCACCTCATTAAAAGAGCAAGGCTTCGATGTCATCGTCGCTCATAATAACTATACCAATATCGCGCGCGCGCGTATGAGTGGTCTGCGCACCTATTTTGGCAACCCCATCTCTGATCACGCCGACCATCATCTTGACCTCATTGGTATTGGTCATTTATTTGCCATGAGTATGGATAAAGAGATGAATACCTTGTCTGAGATTCATTACCGTCATGAGTTCGGTGAACGTAAGCTTTATCGCCTCAAGTTCAGCGACGAAAAAGTTAAAAGTGAGCGCGACGATAAGCAAGGTAACTTCCATTCACAGTGGCTGTTTGGCAAAGATGTCACCTACACCAAGCTTGCCAGTATGCTGTCCAGAAAAGCCCGTATTAAAATCACCAATATTACGGACAGCTATAGCTTTGAGCAGTATAAAGCTGACAATAAGCAATTCGTGCCGCTCTATACGCTAGATAAAGAAGGCAAGCTGCACGTCATCACGGACAAATTCGAAGGATCAGTACCGCGCGATCGTAAGCTGATTTCTTTGGTCGTTGATGATGAGGTACAGCCAAAGCCAGTAGACGTCACGCCAAAGCAAGAGCAAGCACGCGCTGCTGCAGATGCCAGCTTTGAAGCCAACTCTAAAGCGCCTGAAAAGCGTAAAGAAAAAGAGATGGTGGAAGAGATTGCTGATACGCCAGAACAAGAGCTAGCCGTCGCGACTGATAAAGACAGTGACAAGAGTGCCTCTAACAGCACTAATAATGCCAGTATCAAAGCGGCGGCAGCAAAGAGTGATGCTGTAAAGGAAACCACAAAGGCTGAAACCAATGAAAATCAGGACATAGAAGCTAAAGAGTCTTTTAACAGCCCCTCTAATAAAGGCGTGATGTCTGATAATTCAACGGCAACATCCAAGACTGCTAAGCCGACTACTAGCAATAGTGGTACAAACGGTAATGGTAATGCGCCGAAGATGAAAAGTGGTGCGCTCGACCCTAATCGCCTACCTGACTCAGATCATGACAATACCAATAGTGATGCGAAGATAAAGGATGCGGCAAAAAAGGCTGCGGATAAACCATAACGCTATTGTCTGAAAAGCTAACGAGCAAATAAAAAGCCCTCATAATGATTATGAGGGCTTTTTTATAGGGTGCTATTTGACGATGTTTGGCAAGATTTAGCCATTTTTAGCCCATTTAGATGACTATCGAGTAAATTGAAGACACGCTCTAGCTAAGATGAAATCGTGTCGCAACCGTTTGCCATACTCGCACACTTACTTCGTCAGCACTGCCTGAGGCGTCGATACGCTGGATACGCTCAGGCTGCTCGCCAGCAAGGACACTGAAACCTTTATGCACCCGAGTAAAAAACGCCGTCGCCTGCTGCTCAAAACGATCGGCAGCGCTACGTTTACCCGCCCGCGCCATGCCTTCTAATACTGGCAAATCCAACCATAGAGTCAGCTCGGGCAACTGGGTAACAAACTGACCGATAAGGCTGTCAATTTTGGCTCGTACCGCCTCATCACCATGCGCACGTCCAAAGCCCTGATAGGCAATGGTAGAGTCGGTAAATCGATCGCATATCACCCATTTACCACGCTGTAATGCGGGCAAAATTACTTGTTGCAGATGGTCACAGCGCGCCGCAAACATCAGTAGCAGCTCAGTATCATCATTAATTCTGGTATCAGGGTCTAGCAAAATAGCGCGCAACTGCTCTGCAAACGGGCTACCACCCGGCTCACGGGTACGCAGATAGTCGATACCATGCGCCTCTAGTCGCGCACATAACTGCTCGATAGCGGTGGTCTTGCCAACGCCTTCGGTACCTTCAAAGCTAATAAAGCGCCCTTGCATGGGCGCGGTATCTGTAATCTCAGGCGTGGCTTGAGCTGGGCTGCTGTATGCTAAGTTGGCTGCTATAGATGCTGACATACTATGACCTTATGTCATTGATGAGAATGGGCGTGGCTCTTCGGTACATACTGGCTTATGACGGCGGCGTTTGCGAGCGCTTTTCACGCATCACGCTCAGGTACTCTTTTACCGCCTGATTGTGCTCAGCCAAGCTATTGGTGAATTTGTGCCCACCGTTGCCTGTCGCCACAAAATACAACGCATCGCTATCCGCCGGATGTAAGGTTGCTTCGATAGAAGCCGCAGAAGGCAAGGCTATCGGTGTGGGCGGCAAACCATCAATTTGATAGGTGTTATACGAGGTCTTTTCGTCGATGTCTTTACGGCGAATATTGCCATCATAGCGGCTGCCCATACCATAGATAATGGTCGGATCGGTCTGCATGCGCATGCCTTTATCCAAGCGGTTTTTAAACACCGCAGAGACTAAAGGACGCTCTTCTGCCACGCTGGTTTCTTTTTCGATAATAGAGGCCATAACCAGCGCTTCATAAGGACTCTTATAAGGCAGGTCAGGCGCACGATTTTCCCATGCTTTGGTCAATGCCTGCTGCTGACGCTTGTACAAATCTGTCAATACCTGCTTGTCGCTGGTGCCCTCGCCGTAATAATAAGTATCAGGCGCAAACCAACCCTCAAGATTATGATTGACGATAGGGTCGTTACTATTGGTCACGCTGTCTGGCAATATACCTGCCAAATCTAAAGCCTGCGCGATACTAGCATTGCTAGCATTAGCGCCATTCACTGTCAGCACTTCTTTTTTGATAGTGTTATTATCACGTAGCGTTTGATATAGATCTTTAGACGTTTTGCCTTCGATAATTTGCACTTTTACCATCGCTGCTTTAGCCCCTTGCGCGAGCACTTGCAGCGCCTCAGCGATGGTTGGGTTCTCTGGTAATTGATAAATACCGGCATGTAATGGCGCGTCCACTTGCGACTTGATATAGAGCTTGGCAATGCTGGCAGAAAAAAGTGGAATCTGCTGTTGCCACTGCGGCAATAAGCCGTAATAGGTCTGACCTGACTCAATCGTCACCATTTGCTGCGGCTGCTCAATCCGTCCAAACAACGTCTGATAGACCATCACTAAGAAAAACGCGGCAATCAGCCCAAGCACGAGCAAGACTTGATAACCGCGCTGCATAAAGAACGACTGATTGTCTGCTTTATATTTACGTGGCTTACTTTTGCCGCTGATGAGCGAGACATCTGTTGCCGGTACGTCCTCTACTGCCGCCTCGTCGACGACTGGTCTAGCATCTGATGGCGTGCTAGCAACACGCTCGTCAACAGTTCCCGCTTGCTTATTGGATGGGGTATCATTAGGACGTTCAGGAGGCGTTTCAGGTGTGGGCGTGCTCATGGCAACTCGCGAGGCAGAAGTTTGCTAGAATTTAGCACTGAACCGTGCGCTTTTCAATGGTATTTGCTTAGCTTATGAATTATCTTGCTATTGATAGCAGTTTATATGGCTTAATACTTAGGCGTTTTTTTCAGTATTCTCAGCTTATCTATTAATAATGAAAATATCTTATGAACCTACATTTTAACCAAAGTCTTGCTAAAAACTATCACTCTGAACCTCAAAAAGTTCGTGTACTCAGTGAAGCATGGGTAAAAGAAAATAGTTACTGCACCAATTGTAGCGCCCAGTCGCTAGCTGAGTTTGCTAATAACAAACCTGTTGCTGATTTTTATTGCGAAAATTGTAATGAGCAATATGAGCTAAAAAGTAAAAAAGCCAAGTTAAGCAATGTTGTCAATGATGGTGCTTATAAGACGATGATTGAGCGTATCAATAGTAAGAACAATCCCAGCTTCTTCTTTTTAACCTACTCAAAAGAATACACCGTCAATAACTTTCTGATTATTCCCAAGCATTTCTTTACACCCGATATTATTGTTAAGCGTAAACCCTTATCAGTGACGGCAAAACGAGCAGGTTGGGTTGGTTGCAATATTGACTTACGCCAAGTACCCGAATCGGGCAAAGTATTTTTGGTCAAAGACCAACAAGCTATACCGCGTGAAAATGTCACTCAACAGTTCCAAAAGACTTTATTTCTACGCAAGCAATCTATGGCTTCACGTGGTTGGACACTCGATGTCTGGCAATGTATCGACCGACTCGATGACAGTTTTTCTCTCAATCAAGTTTATGCTTTTGCTGATGAGCTGCGGCTCAAACATCCTGAAAACAACCACGTAAAAGATAAAATCCGCCAACAGTTACAAGTATTACGAGATAAAGGCATCATTGAATTTGTGAGCCGTGGTCACTATCGAAAGTTATACTAGTCGCTTCTCGTTGTAGTGCTTAGGTTTTGGCTGTCCTTTTTTGTCACGGTATACATCGGCAATCAGCTCATCTCTATCATCCCATAATGGTAATCGCGCAGTAGCCACAAGACGCTGATGAAACTTATGCGCTGGATACTCCCAATCAATTTCATCATTGATTTTGAAAAAATGCACTCCACGATAGTCGATATAAGCATGCAATCGATTACGCACATAGCGATTCCACTGCCATAACAGCTGTACCGAGTTGCGTGCAGGTTTGGTAAAAGGAATTAGATTAACCGTCAATGCACACATCACCAATTCATCATTAGCAATAACGTCGATACCCTGCTCAATGACTTCTTCTCGCGTATGCGCATACTCAAACATACCTCCAAAAGCCAGTTGGGTGTAAGGCGACAAATGCACAATTTCATTAGGCTTAGCTTTGGCCAATCTACAAATTTCATCAAAAACCATTAAACGTCTGATTTGTATTGGAACCCTTACTTTTTCATATATGGAATGCATGCAGTATTGTCCTTTTAATCATTTCTATTGAAAAAGGATCATTGATCGATTTGCTTTATGACACAAGTCTGCGTAACAAAAGACGATCACTTCTTTTGAGCGCTTTTGCTAGGGTGTGTATAGAATTCAAATCAAGGGCAACCAGATAAAGACACAAGCGAGCATTACCGCCGCTGCAAAGCTATCTTTGAGCTTATCATATCGCGTGGCAATGCCCCTAAAATGTTTCAATCTAGCAAAAGCGTTTTCTACCAAATGACGGCAACGATACAAATACCAATCTAGTGTGTCGTTACTGCTTTTAGAGTTCGACTTAACAGGTATGACTGACTGAGCACAGTGCTTGAAGATACACTCTCTAATATCGCTACTATCGTAGCCCCTGTCTGCAATCACCGCTTTAGTCTGGTTGTTAATGGTGCTACATATCAACGCCTTTGCCATCTTAGAGTCATGTACTTGCCCACCTGACAGCTCAACATGTATAGGGTTGCCACAAGCATCGACCACTAAGTGCAGTTTGCTGCTATTACCTGCAACGCTTTTACCAATGGCCTCATCAAGATGACTGGCTGCGCCTGTACTATGCTGATGAGCTTTAACCACGCTACCGTCTATAAATAACCATTCACTATCATAGTTTGCTGTGACTATCTTCATGAGCTTTTGCCATTTACCGGTTTTACGCCAGTAACGGTATTGATGATATATGCTAGACCAATGACCAAAATAAGAAGGTAAGTCTCGCCATGGACAGCCTACTCGTATGCGGTACAACATGCCTTCAACGGTACGTCTTAGATTGGGCTTGTTATATACGTTAATTTGTCGCAATATAATAAATAGCTTGTGCCAATGTTCATCGTTGAGCTTAGTGCGAGCCATAAGTGACGCCTTGTTTCTTTGTTGTGGTAAACATTAGAGTAAGGCGTTGCTTATTTTTTTCAATGCTTTCTCAATTCTATACAGTCCCTAATCTAGTTGGTATAGATAACAAAAATAGATTTTGAATATGACAACTTGTAATTGTTGAGAATAGTTATGATAAGGACAGACGGTTTGAATATTTATCAAATAGAAGTAATCGAAACGATGAGTGCACTTATAGAAGTGGTTGCAGAAGATGGTGAAACTGCTCTGCTAAAAGCGCGAGAAGAATATAGAAGCGAGAATATTACTTTAGAACCTGATGATATGCTTGATACTGAATTTATTATCTTTGGCGTAGAATAGAATGAGTAGCTAGCTCAAACCTAAAGTAGCTCTCAGTACTTGTGAACCTTAATGGATAAGCGTATAGATAATAGTAGAGCGCTGGCTCTTAACCAGTACATTCAATAATGGTCTAACAGTGAAAAACGGTAAAGTCCAGTCAGTCAATAAAGGTCAGTGGGACAAGCTCATCAGTGACAATGATGCTTATAATTTTACCTATCAATGGTTATCTACTGTCCGTGAAAAAATGGCAGATAATGCAACTTTATGGGTCAGTGGCACACATCATAATATTTTCACTCTAGGTCGTATACTACCTGAGTTAGGCTTCAAAATACTCAATGTCATTACGTGGGAGAAAACCAATCCACCACCCAATTTTTCTTGCCGCTTTTTTACTCATTCGACAGAGTTTATCATTTGGGCAAGAAAATACCCTAAAATACCGCATTACTTCGACTATGATTTGATGAAACGATTAAATAATGACAAGCAAATGAAAGATGTTTGGCGTTTGCCAGCTATTGCCAAATGGGAGAAATCTTGTGGTAAACATCCAACACAAAAGCCTATGGCATTACTAGCGCAAATTATTTTAGCTTCCACCCAAAAAGATGCGTTAGTTCTCGATCCTTTTGCAGGTTCTTCCACAACAGGTATTGCAAGCAGTGTACTAGGAAGGCGCTTTATTGGTATCGAGCAAGAAACTGAATATCTGAAATTGAGCCAAGCTCGATATGAAGATCTTCAAAACGAAGGCAGGAAAGATTTTTTTAGACAGCATTTTTATCGTTTATTGAATAAATAAGATAGTAACTCACTCACTTTATAACCCCACCACTTCACCCGACAATAACCTCAAACTGCTCATCGGCATAATACCGCGTAACGCATTGCAAAAGAACAGTTGGCTTAACTGCGGCAAATCCTCATCTTGTAATGGTCTTATGATGGCTGGCTGCTCTGTACTGGATAGCCCATCGATGAGCGCTTGCCGCATCACGCCAGCGACGCCCGATTGTGCCATCGACGGCGTGTACCATTGACCAGTGCTCAGATAGTTGCCGTTGTTTTGAGGATGTGAAGGATTGGACGATTTTGCGAATGGCGATTCTGATAATTGATAGAACACATTACTCATCGTTCCTTCAACCCACTGCCCGCTCATATCACGCAGCAGCCCCTCACCGATACTGGGTTCGGCATTCACTGATAAATTATTGGTCGATAAATGATTGGCTAGTAAAAAGGGATTGGATGTTAATGTTTGGGCTTTAACGCGTTGTAGCTCAGCGCTTGCCAGTACATTATCCAGACGATTGAGACTTTTGAGTCCGGCAAGCGGTGGCGGTAGACAGGCGAGTTGTGAAGACAAGCAAGTGGCAGAAGCCACTGGTTGCAGAGGAACTAGGAACCCATTCGGTAAAGGCATCTGCTCAGCAGTGGCGATAGGCATGGCGGAAGACTTGAGCCAGATCTCACACGCACTGCCGGACGTGCTTGGCGTATAACCATAACCACGGACATCTTGCACCGCGCGGGTGACGATAAGCTTAAGCATGCCTTGCTGCAAGTGCTTGGCCTGTCTATGCAAGGTAGCTAACAGTGCTCGGCTATCGATATCGAGATGCAAGGCACTGGCATGAGAGTCCAGACGCTGCTGATGATAGCTCGACCACAGTATCCGTCCATCGATGACGCCCATAGTGGTAAAAAAGCCATCACCGTATGCCAGTCCGCGATTGTCTAATGGCATGGTTAGCGCTGTTACTGCTGCGTCATCGCTCGCCGCGCTTAGAGGTTGCAGACGTAGCCAGCTGTTGGGCGGCGGCATAATGGCGGCCACCGTTTAGCTATTGTCTGTTTGCGCATCGGCTTTATTCAGCACCAGCATACAGCTGTAAAACTCACATTTCGCCAGCTCTATTTTTTGTCCACCGACGGTTTTATTCTTAATAATTTGACCGCCCAGCATATCAGCGATTAATTTTCCGCCCTCATCACCCATCAGCTGACGCGCTAGCATATAGGATTTTTTGGCATGGTTTTGACTCAGCTCTTTTTCTTTTTTTGAGTCGGTTGGATTGGCGTAATACCAACCAAGCTCCAGATATTTTTCGGAGTCGATAAGGTCTAAATAAGGCGCATCGGTATCCATAAAGCGATACTTAGAGGCCGAATTACTGGCGTAGTCTAGGCTGTTTTCGTCCGTGCTGACCACTTTACCAAAGGTCGACTTGATATCATCCAACGCATCAACCGTAAGCGGGTCTACTGGGGCAGCGCTCCACGACGCAACCTCATATTTTACTGGTATGCCTTGCTGAGCAGTGGCACCATCTAAGTCGGCGGTTTTGGTCGGAGTGGTTTGCGTAGAGGTATCCGCAGCGCTCTGCTCGCTAGTGCTTGCCGCACTGGCCTCTGGATTTTGGGCGTCTTCTTTGGTGCTATCACAGCCACTCAACGTCACGCCAACTGCCATTATCATACTGACCATCAAGGTCTGTAGGTTATTATTCAACATGGACAATTTACTCACACTTTTAGATTGGTCTCAAAATAGTATTAACGAGCTGGCAGATGTGCCACTGATAATGAAGAATGTTGTTATTAAAAAGCTTGGTTGTAACCTAGCAGTTCCTGGCGTCTATTGATATCGATTTTTATGCTCACTAGTTTACCCAACTGCTGAACGCTTGACTACCCTTTAGGTTACGGATACCGCTCCCAGACAGTACAGATTTGTTAAAGACCTCACGTCTTAAAACGCTGTGTTTAATCGTGTATTTATTCCTTAACCGCTCCATTTGTCAAACATAACGTTATCCCTTATGATGAGTGGGTTTGAATGCTTACCAATCTGACCACTCCATGCCCTTACTGCCAGCGGACTATTTATGACCCAGCACTTTATTGTTATTGGCAATCCGATTGCCCACAGCAAATCCCCTGCAATCCATACCCAGTTCGCCGCGCAGGCAGGGATTGAAATTAGCTATCAGCGCCAGTATTGTCCCGATGAGGCAGCCAGTTTTATGGCGGTTATTGAGGCGTTTTTTCATGGTGGCGGTGTGGGTGCTAACGTGACGGTTCCTTTTAAACAAGTCGCTTATGCGTGCTGTCAGGCACGTGGTGGCTTATCAGAGCACGCCAAAGTCGCTGGTGCGGTCAATACGATTCTGCTCAATAAAGCGCTATTAAAAAGCGGCGCGCCAATAGCAGAGGCACTATACGGCGACAATACTGATGGGCAAGGATTGGTCAATCATATCAGTAGCTTGGGTTGGCCGCTAGAGGGTGCACGCGTTGCCCTCATTGGCGCGGGCGGTGCGGCACGCGGGGTGATACTACCCCTGATTCAAGCAGGTATCGGAACCCTGACAATTGCCAATCGCACAGTGAGCAAAGCCTGTGACTTAGTCAACGACCTTAGTGCCGCCAGTACCTCTATTAGTCAGCAGCAGATTACCGCTTGTACCACTAGCGAGCTGCGCGGACAGTTCGATATTATTATTAATGCCACATCGATTGGTCTATCAGGTGAGACTTTGCCACTGAGCGACACCCTACACGGTCACTATGCTTACGACATGATGTACGGTCGCACGCTACCGTTCTTGGAGCATTTCGCGGCACGTGGTGCGCAAATATCAGACGGCTACGGCATGCTTATCGGTCAAGCCGCCTTAAGTTTTGAGCGTTGGACGGGTCACAGTATCGATGTAGTGCAAGCCACTAAAGCCCTCAACGTCAAATGACTTACACGACCATTTAGTGGCTTGTGTGTGAACAGCAGAATTATAAGGCTCTCTCATATGCTTTGAATTTATGGTGTTGATTTAGTGTTTCGTTGTTTGACCAAAACGCGCCAGCATCCAGTTTTCTATCTGGCGTAACGGTACGCGCAAACGGTTTGAATGAATCGCCAGACCACCGCTAAGACCGACGACGCAGCCAATCGTGGTATCAAGCATGCGCACACGAATGACTTCCTCAGCCACGGGCTGCAACAGCGACATGCTGCCATATTCAGCGATAAATATGGTTAATGGGGTGATAAATACCACCGCCAAGCCATAATGACGATCAACCAACGCCTCGATACAGAGCATCATGAGCAGCACTGCTATCGCAACGCCCCATATCGACAGCCCCCACGATAGCATCCAACCTGCCACTGCCATTCCGACCAACGTACCGAGCAAGCGATGCACTTGTTTGATCCACATCGTGCGTAGCTGCATACCTTGAATGATGATAAAGCAGCTCATGGCCGCCCAATAGGGATATGGCATCTTTAGCAATACTGCGATTGCCAACGCCAAACTCACAAAGCTGGTCACAATGAGGCTGTCGCTAATCATGTCCGGCTCATAGGTATAAAGCGGCACAGGCACTATAGGACGCGTGGCTAACAAAAACAGACTATAAAGCAGCGCGAGCAACATCGAGATGCCACTACCCAACATCACCAGCCCTGTCGCTGACAATACTTGCGCTAATGGCACAGGTATGAATAAGGCGATTGCTCCCGCCATCATGACAAACAACCCTGCTGGTGGTGGCTGCTGATAATAGCGACCCAACATGACAATAGTAAAGGCAAGTAGCGCAAATACAGGCAGGCGCAGCACAGGTATCTGCTGAGCGATCAGTCCAAGCGCAAAGCTCATCACTATGGCAAAGCCCCACGCCATAATCGTCACCAGACGATACGGTAGCGTGCCTGACAATGGCAAATTAAGGATAATCATCGCCCCCAACGAGGCCTTGATACCTGAGGATAAGGCGTCAAAATAAGCACCAACGAATACGGGAAAGCTAATCGCAATAGCGGCGATAATCGGCATATGCCACGGTCTTTTACTGCGGTTAACCGTTAACAGATGCGTCAGCTCACCTGAAATTAAAGACTTAATATAGGCAAATAGGGTTGTCAACCAAGATACCAGACCTGCCTTGCGCTTTGGTGCGCTCATAACTCGCTTTCCTTATTCTGTCGATAGTCGATCGATATTTCTTAAATGGTTTTTGAGATTTCTTGGATTAATGGCGCGGTACTTATTTGCTATTAATTTACATGCGGTTTATATAAAAATTATTCATGACGCACAAGTACTGCCAATTTAAATACCGCATTATTAACTTATAACTTAATTTGATGTATAATTTAACGAACTATGAATATTAGTTATACGTTATATATTTGTGGCTGTAGAAGTCTTATACTCGTATCACCGTCATAGTAGTTGACTTTTATTAAGTAACGCTTGACCATACCTATAGCGGACAAGAATTTATTCATAAGTCCCATCGATCCTCCATAAGATCATTCATTTGCCACAAAAAATAAGCAAACATTCACTTGAATACACTTAGGTTTGAATCCTAGTGCTATGACAGTGAACCAACCAAAGAGACCAACTATGTTAACTTACAAAGCACCTTTACGTGATATCAAGTTTTTAATAAATGATGTGTTCGACTTTCAGACGCATTACAAAGATTTAGACAACGGCGCAAATGCTGATCCTGAAACGGTCGATATGATTTTGCAAAGCTTTGCTGACTTCTCTGAAAATGTCTTAGCCCCTTTGTACCAGCCAGCAGATGCAGAAGGCTGTCATTTTGAAGAGGGTGTTGTCACTACCCCTAAAGGCTTTAAAGAAGCTTACGATCAGTTTGTAGACGGCGGCTGGCAAGGTATTTCGTACCCTGAAGAGTACGGCGGTATGAACTTGCCTATGTCAATCAACCTCATTAAGTCTGAAATGATGGGTACGGCGAACTGGCCGTGGGCAATGTATCCTGGCCTATCGACAGGTTGTATTAACACCATCATGCAGTACGGTACTGATGAGCAAAAAGAAACGTACCTGCATAAATTGGTTGAAGGCACGTGGGCAGGTACGATGTGCTTGACTGAGCCGCAGTGTGGTACCGATTTAGGACAAGTAAAGTCAAAAGCGATTCCGCAAGAAGACGGTAGCTACAAGCTTAGCGGCACTAAGATTTTCATCTCAAGTGGTGAGCATGACTTGACTGACAATATCGTCCATATCGTCTTAGCACGCCTACCGGATGCGCCAGAAGGCACCCGTGGTATCTCATTATTTATCGTACCAAAATTCTTGCCGAATGCCGATGGCGAAGCAGGCGAGCGCAATGGCGTTACTTGTGGCTCTATCGAGCACAAAATGGGTATCAGCTCATCAGCGACTTGTGTACTGAACTTCGACGGCGCGTTAGGTTATCTCATCGGTGAGCCGAACAAAGGCCTAAAAGCCATGTTCACCTTTATGAACACCGCCCGTATCGGTACTGGTATCCAAGGTTTGGCACACACTGAGCTGTCTTTCCAAAACGCCCTACCGTATGCGAAAGATCGTCGTTCAATGCGTACGTTGTCAGGGACCAAAGATCCTGAAAAAGTAGCCGATGCTATCATTCATCACGCTGACGTTCGTCGTATGCTATTGACGCAAAAAGCCTTTGCTGAAGGCGGTCGCTCAATGATTTATCACTCAGCGCGTTATGCCGACAAAATGTCGCAAGGCGTTGCCAACGGTGATGATGCTGAGTTTGAAAAGTGGGATGACAAATTAGGCTTCTATACGCCTATCCTAAAAGGCTTTTTAACCGAGCTAGGTATCGAAGCGGCCAAGCATGGTCAGCAGATATATGGCGGTCACGGCTATATCAAAGAATGGGGCATGGAGCTGATCGCTCGTGATGCACGTATTGCCACTATGTACGAAGGTACCACTGGCGTACAGGCACTTGATTTGTTAGGTCGTAAGGTTATCTTACAGTCTAAAGGTAAAATCATCCGTGATTACACCTCAAGCATCATGAAATGGTGTGGCGAGTACGCACTTGATAAAGACATGCGTAAATTCGTTTGGGCATTGACCAAGCTTTGTGCTGAGTGGAACACCCTAACCGTACGCTTGATGCTAATGGCACGTAAAGACCGTGAAATCATCTCAGCCGCATCAGAAGATTTCTTGATGTACTCAGGCTATGTCATGATGGGTTACCACTGGGCGCGTATGGCGGCTGTCGCTTATGACAAGCTAAAAAATGGCGGCACTGAGTCACCAGAATTCTACAAAGCTAAAATCCAAACGGCTGAGTTCTATTTTGATAAGATTCTACCACGTACCTCAGGCCACGCCGAGGGTATGGTGGCACCAAGCGAAAGCATGACTGCCATGAAAATCGAAAACTTTGCTTTCTTAGACTAAAATCATGACTAAGACTGTACGAGTTACTTGATTATTAATAAAAAAAGCGCCTATTTATTAGGCGCTTTTTTATGTTTAACTAGGGGGTGTCCTCACTTCAAACGCTTGTATCTAAATGGGCTAAAAATGGCTATGGTATTGCTGATATTACTTTTCACTGACTATAGTAGATAAATAACAAAGTCAGTTAGGAGGTACGATGTTTTTGGTTAAAAATAAAACTACTTTAACAACCGCACAAGTGCTAAAAACGCTGTTGCTTAGTGCCACATTAATAGGCGTTAGCGCACACAGTGCGTTGGCTAAAAATAGCGACATCCCGATTCGTTTTGCCAAAGGCGCGCTTAGTAGTACAGTGACGGGACAGCTTAAGCCTAATGAAAACGAGCGCTGGTATCGCTTTAATGCCAGCAGTTGGCAATATGCCATCATTAATATTGCGCCCCTTACGGGCACCCCAGAGACTGCCAATGTCGGCGTACTGCATATGCCGAATGGCACACAAGATGGCACCAAAGGCGGTATCATTTATCAAGGCTGCTTGCCTGCCACTGGCACGTATCGATTGCGCATTGCTCGTAATCTGATGGCCACTCAAGGTCGCACCGCAGGTTATAGCGTTGAAGTGATTGTCTTACCTAAGTATGCTAGCGAGTCACTGTGCGAGTATTTGTAAGTATTCAATACGCCCTAGTCACCTAGCATTTTCTTATGATAAATCGCGCTGATTTCTTCCACCTCAACACAGATTTGTATGCCTACGCGCTCTGATTGCTCGGTATCTAACACCTCTTCTATGGTAGCCGTTAATAGCTCAGCAAGCTGATGGCGTATGACCTCATCACGACCGGTCATGATTTTTAGATGCGCATAAACAAAGCCATATGCCTGTTCGTCGTCTTCAACACCCACCAAAAATGTCTCAATAGGTATGATGCGTGCTTTGATATCCGTCGGCTTGCCAAAATGTCCACTATCCCAAAGCGCTTTGTTCAAAGATTTAAGTAAGGATTCTGCATGAGGGATACTGACATTGGGCGTGACTTGAATGGTTAAATGTGGCATGAGACTATCCTTAGAATATAATTACCTTAAAAATATAAGCACCTTAAAAATATAAATATCTTAAAAAAATAAGTACATTAAAAAGCATGGAAAACGGATAAAAAATGAGTGTGCTTGGTCAGCACGAACCTAACCCTTATTCATCAGTGATGGCGGCAAAACGTGCGTCAAGGGTGGCAGCCAATTGTATCGGTGGCAGTTCAATCTCTAAGCCGCGACGCCCCGCACTCACATAAATGGTTGGCTGCTGCTCAGCTGAACTGTCTATAATAGTCGCTAAGCGCTTCTTTTGTCCCAATGGACTGACCCCGCCCAGTACGTAACCTGTGCTACGTTCGACTTGCTTAGGGTCTGCCATCTGTACTTTTTTGCATATCAGCATTTTATTAGCAGACAGCGCTTTGGCCATTTTTTTGAAATTTAAAGTTCTATCAACGGGCAAAATAGCCACAGCTAGCGAGCCATGGTCAGTCGACACCACCAAGGTTTTGAATACTTGTTTTACCTCCACGCCCAGCTTTTCGGCAGCTTCTAAGCCATAAGATGCGGCACTACTGTCGTGAGTATATTCGTGCAGCTGATAATCAAGGCCGCGCTGTTTGGCAAGTTGGATAGCAGGAGTCATAGGCGTTAAACTTTTGGTTGTTTGAAGGAGATTTGTTTAACAGCAGTGAGTGCGTGTACAGACTGGTCTGAATATTCATTCATGCTCGCTGACGCTATTATATTATTACGCTAAAGCCTTTAGACTTCAAATAATTGAGCCTTTTAAGCGGCATTTCACTCACAAAATAATTACCGATTCGTATTAATATTAGCAGTATATACAGACATAATATATCGCTTTGATGGCTTTTATGGCATCATAAGAGTAATACATTTCACTAATTTTGATACCCATTATGATACCCAGTTTCTTAAAGAATAAGTTCCTAAAAAAACGGATTTTTAAAGCGCCAGTCACGGCCGATAGCCAGTCAGCGACAGACAACGATGCAATAACTGACGGCGAGCCAGTCGTTACCAAGCCTTACTCGAATGCGCCCATCAATCAGCTCTATCGTAAGGTATCGGGTCAGCTACTCGATGTCGCCGTTAAGCCGAAGCTGTTGGGCGAATTGCCGGAGTTTGATACGGATGATCAGACGCTCAGATTTTATGTGCTGCAAGATTATTCGCGCTCCAACAGTATTTTGATCGACTTGCAGACGCAAGAGCACAACCTACCACCAGCATTGGTCGGGGTGAATGATGTCGCCCATAACATTAAAGAAAACGCGGCCATTATATTTTTGCACCATCCACATTCTAAAGACAGTCAGCTGTCGCCACGACTATCACGCTTGGTGTCTGCCGTTTTACAACATCCAGAGTTAAAGGTTCGTTTAGTGCCCGTCTCTATCCTGTGGGGACGCGCACCCGAAAAAGAAGACTCCCTCTTTAAGCTATTGACCGCTGATAACTGGGAAGACCCTAGCATCACCAAGCAGTTATTTAATATCGGAGTGATGGGACGCGATACCTTTGTCCAGTTCCACCCACCGCAAGACTTGCGCACCCTTATCAATGACAATCTCCAAGGTCATGGAGAAGGCCCCGCTGTCTTTGATTCTACTGCCACTGATTCAACTGATTCGAGCCATTCAACTGCTGATAGCACAAATGAGACCACTACCGTAGCGAATTATGCGTTAGTCGCGGCTGCCGATGGCAATCGTGAGTTGGTGCGCATGCTACAACAACAGCTTAATATTTACCTAGATAAACAGCGGGCCAGTATGCTTGGTCCTGATTTATCAGACAGGCGCAACTTGGTGGATAAGCTGATATATTCACCAGCGATTAAGCATGCGATAGAAGCTGAGGCCACAGCGTCAGGCACCAATGTTCGTGATGCCCGTATCCTTGCCAAGGGCTATGCAAACGAGATGGTCAATGACTACTCGCACTCTATCATACGCGGTTTTTATAAATTTTTGACATGGCTATGGACGCAGCTCTATGACGGTGTAGAAGTCCATCACTTCGAGCGTGTACGCGAGCTTGCCACCGACTACGAGCTGGTATATGTCCCTTGTCATCGTAGTCATGTCGATTACCTTCTACTGTCTTATGTCATTTATAAACGTGGCCTGAGCATTCCTTATGTTGCAGCAGGTGATAACTTAGATGTGCCCATCTTAGGCCCACTATTGCGCGGCGCGGTGGCGTTTTATATTCGTCGAAGCTTCCGTGGTAATGCGCTTTATACCGCCGTACTCCGTGAGTATATGCATACGCTTATTACCCGTAATACCCCAATTGAATACTTCATCGAAGGCGGGCGCTCACGCTCAGGGCGTCTATTACCACCGAAGATGGGTATGCTGGCCATGACGGTACACAGTCAGTTACGCCAAACCAATAAGCCAGTAGTCTTCATCCCGACTTATATCGGTTATGAGCGCATCATGGAAGGCGGCACCTATGTTGGTGAGCTAAAAGGCAAGCCAAAAGAATCTGAGTCGTTAATAGGCTTACTCAAAGTTGGGCGTAAGATTGAGCGTATTTTTGGTAACGTGCATTTGAGCTTTGGCACACCGCTACACCTTAGCGACTTTATGCAAAAATTTGATGTACCCGCCAACAGCTTACCTAGTGATCGCACGGATACCCCACTCGATGAAAAAACCGGCGCGATGGTCGATAACATCGGCGTCAAAGTGATGCAGCATATCAATAAAGCCGCCGTCGTCACTCCGGTGTCACTATTGTCATTAGTCCTGCTATCAGCACCAAAAGCGGCGCTCGATGAAGAGATCTGCCGTGAGCAAATCGCCCTATATCAAGGTCTGGCTCAGCAGCTGCCCTACTCTGATGATACGGTGGTCACTGATATGTCACCACAGCAAATCATCGATTATGGGGTTAAGCTCAAGCTTATCGAGCGTATCCCGCATATTTTAGGGGATATCATTCAAGTCGCTGGCAAACAAGCCGCCCTGCTCAGCTACTTCCGTAATAACATTTTGCATGTCTTTATTCTGCTGTCATTCCTAGCCGCTTTGGTTGCCCGTAACGGTCGTATCGAACGCAGTCGTCTCAATAGCATTGCCGAGCAGTTATATCCGTTTTTACAAAGTGAGCTGTTTTTATACTACCCAGCGCATGGCCTAGCCGAAACGCTCAATAAAAAAGTGGATAACCTGCTCAGTCATGGACTGATCGTCGAGTTGGGCGATGGTGTGCTTAGCGTTCCTGAGTCTAATAGTAAATGCTATCAGCAGCTACAGGTACTCGCGACGCCTGTCGAACAAAGCCTTGAGCGTTACTTTATGACGCTTGCGCTTTTGGCTCAGCAAGGCTCGGGCAATTTGACCGAAAACGAAGTGGTTGATTTGTGTCATCTACTTGGGCAGCGCTTGTCCGTCTTATATGCTGATGATATTCCTGATTTCTTTGACCGCGCCTTATTCACCAGCTTTATTAGTGCCTTGACCCGTCTAGATTATTTGCAAAAAGATGATGAGACGGGTGTGTTGACTTTTGATCAGCGTATCAACGACATTGCCCATCATGCCAAATACGTGCTCAGCCCTGATATGATGCAAATATTACAGCAAGTGGCCAGCTTAGATGAAGAGGAAATCACTCATGCGATTACTGAGATTAGCAATAAAAAGCAGCGTAAATTTGGCCGTAAACGTTAATTTATAGCAAATTAAGTATAAAAAAAGACCTCTAATTAATTAGAGGTCTTTTTTTATGTCTAAAATTATTGTCTAAAAACTCTTATGATAAACAAAGGTTCTAGGTAGAAATCTTTTTATACTTCATACGCTTAGGAGTGGCAGCATCACCCATGGTCTTTTTACGATAAGTCTCAAACTCAGAGTAGTTACCATCGAACCAAATTGGACCTTCTTCTTCGAATGCCAAAATATGGGTGGCGATACGGTCAAGGAACCAGCGATCATGCGAGACGACCATGACCGTGCCTGGGAATACTTGAATTGCATCCTCTAGCGCACGTAAGGTTTCGATATCCAAATCGTTTGATGGTTCATCAAGGAGCAAGACGTTTGCACCCTGTTTTAGTGTCTTAGCAAGCTGCAAGCGGTTACGCTCACCACCTGATAATTGACCAACGTGTTTTTGCTGGTCTGAGCCTTTAAAGTTAAAGCGACCGATATAAGCACGACTTGGTGTGGTGTAATCGCCAACCGTAATAATATCAAGACCGTCAGACACTTCTTCCCAAACGGTTTTACTGTCGTCTAAGTTGTCACGTACCTGACCAACATAAGCGACTTTGACACTTTCACCCAAATCAACGGTTCCAGTATCTGGCGTATCACGTTCAGTAATCATGTTAAATAGTGTGGTTTTACCCGCCCCATTTGGACCAATGATACCAACGATAGCACCTGCTGGGACGTTAAAACTTAGGTTTTCATAGAGCAAGCGATCGCCAAATGATTTAGAGATGTCATTAATCTCAATAACCTTGTTACCCAAACGTGGACCAGGTGGAATATAAATCTCAGAGGTCTCATTGCGCTGCTGGAACTCTGTTGAGTTCAGCTCTTCAAAGCGCTGTACACGAGATTTCGACTTGGCTTGTTGGCCTTTTTGGTTTTTACGAATCCACTCAAGCTCTTTTTTCAGCGCTTTAGCAAAGGATTCTTCTTGCTTGTTCTGCTGCTCTAGACGGGTGTTCTTTTGCTCGAGCCACTCGGTATAGTTGCCTTCGTACGGATAGCCATGGCCACGATCCAGCTCCAAGATCCACTGAGCAACGTTGTCCAAGAAATAACGGTCATGGGTAATAGCCACGATAGTACCGCTGTAGTTCTGTAGGAACTGCTCTAGCCACGCGACAGATTCGGCGTCCAAATGGTTAGTCGGTTCGTCAAGTAACAGCATATCTGGGCGTGACAATAGTAAACGGCATAGTGCCACACGGCGTTTTTCACCACCAGACAGTTTGCTAACGTCAGCATCCCAAGGCGGTAGACGCAATGCATCAGCCGCTTTTTCAAGCTGGGTATTTAAGTTATGCGCATCCCATGCTTGGATGATGTCTTCCATCTTGCCTTGCTCTTCAGCAAGCTTATCAAAGTCTGCATCAGGCTCAGCGTATTCAGCATAGATAGCATCTAAACGAGCGAGCGCATCCAACGCTTCGCGCATGCCGTCTTCGACGTTACCACGTACGTCTTTGCTGTCGTCAAGCTGTGGTTCCTGCGGCAAATAGCCGATTTTGGTGCCCGTTTGCGCGCGTGCTTCGCCACTAAATTCTGTATCCACGCCTGCCATGATGCGTAGCAAGGTTGATTTACCTGAGCCGTTGATACCGAGTACACCGATTTTGGCACCCGGAAAAAACGATAGGTTGATATTTTTTAGGATTTCACGCTTAGGTGGAACAAGTTTTGACACGTTGTTCATCGTGTAAATATATTGAGCCATTAACACTCCGATAGACTGCATAGAAGAGGCAAGCAAATCATACTTAGCAATGATGCTAAGCGTGCTGTACCTCAAAATCAGGGTTACAAATTATAGGCCATTATCGCATTGTGGCGCATACCCTGCAAGCTAGTAGATGGCTTTAGCACTCTTTGGCATTGATTTCGTATTTTTGCACCTATAAGCGCAAGTTTTTACGCCTATCAGCACAAGATTATTTGCTTAAATGCAGCCTATAATAGTCAGTATAAGCTCTAATTTGAACAATAATCATATTACCCTGATACGCTTCTGTTTTATAAACCTCACAAAAAGTTGCAGCAAATTTTTCGCAAAATTAATGAATAGCCGTTAAGATATTAGATATTCTTAATAAAATATTTTAATAATTGTAGAGTTTTTTTATCTGTTCTAATATGTATAAGCGCTGATAAAAGCGACGGCAAAAGCAGTTAAGTGAGCAGTCAAACGCACGACTTTACAATGATTGAAAAGCATATGATAAAAGGTATTCTATGACGACCGGCTACCGCCCTGAGATTATCCAACGCGCGTTCGTTGATTTTATTGGGTCGCGCTTGCATCCGTTTTGGTCGTTGACCACGCCCAAACTACGCCTTATTGCGCGACAGACGATCAACGAGGAATTGGTCGCGCTAAAATTTGAAGCCAATCAGGCCTTTAAACGTCAAGCATTTACTATCGATGATAGCTGGCACGGCGGGCAACATATTCATCTGACTGTGCCTATCGAAGGTATCAACCATCAGCGCAGCTACTCACTGGTTGGGATGTTTCCGCAGCCAGCAGATTTGCACAACGCTATCTTTGATGACAACGCTAAAAATGCCGTTAATGACAGTGCCAGCAATAATTTATGTGCCACCGTTACTATTGCCATCAAACCGCAAGGGTTGGTTTCAGACTATCTGACTCAACAAGCGCCACTTGGTACGGTATTCGATAGTAGCTTGCCAAGCGGTGATTTTACCTTGGCGGATACATCAGCAAAATTAACCAAACAGAAAAGTGAGCTGTCACGCTCTAAGCAATCGCCGTTATTATTTATCGCTGGTGGTAGCGGCATTACCCCGATGTTAGGATTGATTACCCAAGCATTAGCACAAAGCCGCACTGTCACTTTGTTATATTATCACCGTACGTCATTGGCAAAATCACCTTTCCAAGCTTACTGGCAACACTTAGCAACTGCCTATCCCTATTTTGCTTACTATATGGTGAATACCGCTGACCCAAATAACTACAGTAGCCAGCTAGCAGGCTCGCGACACTTAGACGTAGACACCTTATCACTGCTGCCGTTGTCACTAGCAGAGTCAACGATATTCGCCTGCGGCTCATCCTCGTTATTGGCAGGGCTCTACCGTGCTCTAGAGACGTTAAGCCTGCCTTCAGATAACCACACTCTAGCACCTAAGCGCTCGCTGCGAGATAACGTGATTGTCGAACGGTTTGGCACTGCATTGCCTGATTCTGATATGAGCCTTGGTACAAATGAGGAAACGGCTGATATAGCAGTGCAAACGGTCTATTTACGTGGGCGACAGCAGCAGTTTAGTAGTGGCACCACTTTACTCTTGGGCGCGGAGCAAGCAGGTATCAGACTGAGCTATGGTTGTAGACAAGGAATCTGTCAACTGTGTCGCTGCCAAAAAATCAGCGGTGTCGTCAAAAATATCCAAACGGGCAAGCTAAGCAGTCATGGTGTTGAATCTATTCAGACCTGTATCAATATCCCGATGACAGACGTCATTTTGGATGTATAAAGCAGGCTTCTTTTATTAGATAGCTATTAGGTGTTGGTACGCCTCCACTCACGGTTTATAGTGTAGAAAAAACCTTGCAAACTCAAAATTAAATACGATTTTCTTGTTATTATTACTGATTAATTAGGGCGTGTTCTCATTTTGAAAATGGCGATAAAAATGAGATAAATTGCAGGTAAATAAGGAAAATAGCGCAGATAATATCGAGATATTGACTAGCTATTTGACGCAGTTTGGCAAGATTTAGCCATTTTTAGACCATTTAGGCAGGTTCGTTCAGATTGAGGACATGCCCTAAGTAAACTAAATAAAATACAGCAACTTGTACCAGATTTAGATAGCTTAACGCTTTAGCATATTATATGCTAAAGCCCACTTGAATCATAAAACCGGCGCTGTCGTCTGACACCCTAAGCAGTCTCGGTTAAGGACTATTTATGCGCTTATTACCGCCTATGTTCACCGCCCAGTCTGCCGTGCCTACATTTGCTGGTTTAACGAATCTATCGCCAAAACAAGGTTTATATCCAACCCTGAGCGGCGCACAATTACCAACAGCGCGTACAGAAGCCTTGGCTGCTGAGCTAAACACGCTGTATCAGAGCGTGATGGACTCACTGGGCGCTGATGACGCTCGCTATATTCAGCGCGTTTATAGCACCGTCGTCTATAGTGAAATACTGGCCCGTGGTCTACTCGCTGTGTCAGGTCGACTGTCATCACGACAAAGTAGAGTAGTCACTTGGTTACTTGGCACTTCCCTATTAAGTTTTAGCAAAATTTTAAATAATATGGAGCTCGGTCATAATGTCATGCACGGACAATATGACTGGATGCAGCATCCGCATCTGAATAGTAAGCAGTTTGATTGGGACATCGTTTGTCCAGCGCCGCTCTGGCAGCATTCGCATAACTACCTGCATCATACTTATACGAATATTGTTGGGCGCGATCACGACGTTGGTTATCATTTGATTCGGGTAACTGATGAACAGCCTTGGACGCCAAGCGACCGTTATAATTTACTGAAGACCATGATATTGGCATTGGGATTTGAGTGGGCGGTGGCTTTTCATGACATCCAAATCAGCGTTGACGAATATGCAGAGTCGCCACAGCTAACAGAGATCATGCAGCCAAAGTCTCATGCGTTACTGAGTAAAATCGCCCGGCAAGTGGGCAAAGATCATCTTGTTTTTCCGACGCTGGCTGGCTTAGCTTTCGGTCGCCGTAGTGCGATGACGACGCTGAGTGGTAACCTTACAGCCAATGTCGCTCGCAATATTTGGACGTGGGCGGTGATATTCTGTGGTCACTTTACCGAACAGGCGCATATCTATACCCATCTGGCTGATAATGAAAGCAAAGGCGACTGGTATGTGCGCCAAATCCTTGGCTCTAGTAACATTCAAGGCAGCAAATGGTTTCACCTTTTAACGGGTAACTTGTCACATCAGATCGAGCATCATATCTTCCCTGATATGCCTGCTCGCCATTACGCGCGTATCGCGCCCCAAGTACAGGCAATATGCCAAAAGTATGGCTTGTCTTATAACACGGGTCGGTTTGGTCGCCAATTCAAACAAGTACTGGGTCGTATCAAGCATTTTAGCAAACCAAGTGCAGAAGAGTGGCAGGCACATTTGCAAGCGCAATCTAACGTGCCAGCGCATACAAGTAATGTTACAACGCCAAAAGATGAACCACTTATGCGCGGCTTAAGCAAATATCTGCCACCTGTCGTGCAACAAGCCTTATTTTATTCCAAGTAAATGTTATAAAAATTATGGTAAAAACTTTGTCTGTAGCGCTCATATAATATTAACGGTAACATTTTACCTATCTGTGTTTACCATAAGCAGTCGTACATGACTGGTGTAACAACGGATAATGTCCCATAATATAAAAACGACAAATTAGCCTTTTAGAAAAATCATAATAATGGAGTGATATATGAACGATAATACTGAAAAAAAACCATTAGATATTGTCCATGATGACCAAGCTAAACGTTTTGAGACCTCAATTGATGGTCATACTGGCTATCTCAGCTATCAGGAACACGATGATAAACTAATCTACGACCATACTATCGTACCGCAAGAATTGGGCGGGCGCGGTGTTGGTTCTGGTCTGGTCAAACATGCCTTGAACTATGCACGCGAACAGGGTAAAAAAGTCGTACCACAATGCTCATTTGTTGCCTCTTATATAAGCAAGCATCCCGAGTATCAAGATTTGGTATAACTGGCTCCTCTTATAGTCCGTTCAATTCAAAAATAAGACAGCGGAACTGAGATACATTTTTTGCAGCCTCTGTCAGCGTAGACACAGCAAGCAAGGAAAATTTGTCTCAGTTCCGCGTTATGACACTTTGTACCTATTTTGTTTAGAGCCTACTATATAGGGTCAACTATATTAAGATCTAACCATTGCTACCACACTACCCTCCTATTTATTTGCTGTCTGCAATCATGTATTTATTTTTAAATATATGACAAGATATCGAATATAGGTGGGTTTTTTGTCCTATTTAGAGTATAAAGTTGCTAGCGCACTTATTAGAATTTTTATCAATCCATTAAATAATGAAAGTTAATAAAAACTCGACCAAATCATCCAACATAATAATAAGGGAGACCACCATGAGTAGTTTATCTGACAAACAAATTGACTTACAGCTAGAAGACTTAGCTGGCTGGCAGCGTGACGGCAACAGCATTATTAAAAGCTATGAATTTAATGACTTTATTGAGGCCATCAGTTTTATGAACCAAGCCGCATTTCATGCCGAAGCGCTCGAACATCACCCTGAATGGCACAATGTTTATAATGTTGTAGACGTACGCCTAACCACGCATGATACGGGCGGTATCACCAGTCTTGATATTCGTTTGGCCAAACGAATGGAACATATTATTCAACCCAAACGCTTGTAATACATTTGGACGTATTCTTTATTAAGTCATGTTCAGTGGCTTAATATCTAGAGCAAAACAATTAGTAAAGTAGGTAGTAAATTGATTAGCGAAGAGTTTCCATAAAAAAAGTCCTCAATTGAGGACTTTTTTGCTTAATAACGTTTATTTATTCAAATTCACTGCTACATTTTACGGCTAACAAATGCGACGATAAACAAAATCACCGCCAATGCTAATAGAATGTAGGCAAAGTTTGCAGACAGTCCAGCGACACCACCAAACCCTAAGAAACTTGCAATCAGTGCGATTACTGCAAATATAATAGCCCAGTGAAACATAACTTTCTCCTCAATAATTATCAAAAATCAGATAGAAAGACAAATAGCAGATCTAAAACGCGATCGTTGCTAATATTCGTCTTACTTCATCTAATGTCCATTTAAGTTGTTGTTTTTTTAATACTATTTACAACTGTGTACGGGGATAGATTAGCAATATTTTTCGCCAAAAAACGTTCATTTTAGTAATAATGTCGGTAGGTTATGTAATCTTTGTAGCAAATCTTAATATTTAGACATTTTTGCTTGGCTTTGCAGCACTTATGTGTAGAGATGGTGAGGTATCACTCAACTCCGAGCATTTTCACCCTATAATTTACTATAAACCATGACAGTTCACACTAACTGGTTCCTACTTACCATTACTATGCCTTAGAATAGATTGACGACTTAGAATCCATTTAACGATATGTAAATATGGATCTTTTTTTATTCCCATCACTCATTTATAGTCGCTTCAATCTAAAAATGGTACGAAGCCATCGAATGCAGATGTATAGACCCTACTTCAAGCAAGGTTAATGCTATAACACTTTTATAACGGATCGGCTCTAGCATTAAATTATGCAGAAAAACACTTATTAAGGACAATAAATATGGCTAATAATATGGATACGTCAAAGAATACGAATGCAGCAGATGATAATAAACAAACCAACAGTAACCAGCGCCATTACGCCATTATTTTATACGGAGCGACCAGTTTTGTTGGACAGATTACTGCTCATTATTTAACAAGCTTTTTGTCTAATGCCAAAAATAAGGATGGCTCTAACGTCACGTGGGCGATAGCGGGTCGTGACGAAGACAAGCTTAACGAATTACAGTCCAAGCTTGAGAGCAAAGTAGATATTATTATCGCTAATAGTAAAGACGCTGCTAGCCTAGATGAGATGACCAAGCAGGCGCAAGTCATCATCTCAACCGTTGGCCCTTACTTAAGATATGGCGAGGCGTTGGTCAAATCTTGCGCCGAAAATGGCACTGATTATGTCGACCTTACTGGTGAAGCCATCTTTATTAAAGATATGATGGACAAATACCAAGAGACCGCTGAGCAAAGCGGTGCTCGTATCGTCAATTCCTGTGGCTTCGACTCTATTCCGTCAGATTTAGGCGTTTATTTTACCCAGCAGCAGGCAGAAGCTCAGTTCGATAGCACTTGTGATGTCATTCATATGCGCGTAAAAGCGGCGAAAGGTGGCTTATCTGGTGGTACGGTTGCCTCAATGGCGACTATTTTTGAAGAAGTAGGAAAAGATAAATCACGTCGTAAGCAAGTGGCAAACCCTTATCTGCTCAATGATGATAAAGATGCGCCTAGCGTGCGCCAAGCCAATGTCAGTAAGCCAGAATACGATAATGAGCACAAACGCTGGTTGGCCCCGTTTGTAATGGCAAGCATCAACACTCGTATTGTACATCGCAGCAACCAACTGCTTGGCTACAAATATGGTCGCGACTTTAAGTATGACGAAGCGATGTGGATGAAAGATGGGGTAAAAGGCAAACTGTCAAGTTATGCACTGAGCGCTGGACTGTTAGGATTTGCCACCGCGATGATGATTAAGCCAAGCCGCGAATTGCTGTCCAAGCATGTCTTACCAAAAGCTGGCTCTGGGCCGTCGAAGTCTGACCAAGATAACGGTTACTACGATATTCGTCTCTTTGGAAAAACTGCCAATAAAGACACCATCAACACCAAAGTAACGGGCGATAAAGATCCTGGTTATGGCAGTACGTCACGCATGCTGGCACAAGCAGCCTTATGCTTAGCGCAAGATATTAGCAAAGATGATGTCGGTGGCGGGTTTTGGACGCCAGCAGCCGCGATGGGTGATAAGCTGCTAACACGTTTAGAAGCGCATGCAGGTCTTAGCTTTGAGGTAGTCGATGGTTAGCCTTTACAGATGACACTTAACAAACTGTCAATAAACGAAGACTAAAATCTGAATAGCCGTATTTTTAATGATCGTATTTTTAATAACCGTATCTTGGTAACAAGGTACGGTTTTTTTATGGACAAACTCTTTAAAATTTTCAAGCAGATGTTAATGAATAATAATAACGTACGTTTTTGGTGAACAATGTTGCCAGTTTTCTCTTTTTTTATACATTACGCTACACATCCTTAGCCTGATGTCACAGCCATGTCTTAGCAACTGACGTAGTATTAAAAACGTTAAAATAATAAATTAAAGCAGAAACGTCGAATCAAAAATTATGACGTTATTTATTAAAAACTAATTCGTTTTACTAGGGTGTGTCTTCATTTTAAAAATGGTCATAAAAGTGAGATAAACTGCCGTCAAACGAGGAAAATAGTGCAAATAATATCGGGATGTTAATCAGCTATTTGACGATGTTTGGCAAAATTTAGCCATTTTTAGCCCATTCAGATACAAGCGCTTGAATTGAGGACACGCCCTAATAACTTGATATAAAAATAAGCCATATAAGAAATAATACTAATTCAAACACATTTATTAATCATTAAAAGGATGTAACCATGAAATTGAATATATTGACCGTTGCTGTTATTACATCAGGTCTAACCATGCTTGCGAGCCATGCAAATGCTGCAATGACAACCGATAATCACGGTAACGTAGGCTATGACAGTTACGACGAATGCGTCACTGCTGTCCAAGATGGCTCAGCCAAGTTTTATAGCCCTTATACCTATCAAAACCCCAAACGCCAAGCTGGTGAAGCCTCTGTCAAAAAGATGCGCTTATCTGAAGTCATGATTCCACAGAGTGTCGTCGACAGCAATAACTTAAATGCTAACAATTATTCAGCAGGTGCTTGTGATTTAGGCGTGGGACAATCGAATGGTCGCTATGGCGTATCCGGTGCTTTGGTCGGCAAATATGTTGCTATCGCCGCTGATATGCCAGTCAACGTCTACATGGATAAAAACGGCAATCCTGTGCGTTTAAGTATGCAACAGTGCGACAATCATTTTGGCGCCAAGTTCCCTACACCAATTATGTCTGAAGCTGTGGAAAGTGAAGCGTTAGAAGCGGAAGTTGCCATTACTGAAGAGCGTAGTATAGAACCCGTTATTATCGAAACGACTCGTGTTATTCGTCCTGCTAAATATAAAGTAAAAGAAGTCATCATCGCACCACAAGATCAAATTAAACGCGTTAATACAGCAAATGGTACGGCCATTGCGGTAGAAGATGCTGGGCGTACTGTAATCGTTGGCGAGGTAGCAGATGATGAAGTGATTGATAATACTGAAATCAGTCAGACCTTCCCTGTCATCCGCGTTCCTGATAGCGATTTACAGCAGCGCGTTATCGATCCCAATACTGGTAGATATGTCATCGTTGAATAATTTTTTTACAAAAAAAATCTTGGATGCAAGTAAATTATATTCTTATAGTTGATTTAATTTAAAAGTAGTACAAGGCCACCGAGTGTAGATGTATATTTAGTACTTCAAACGAGGTTAACGCAGTAATACTTTTATAGTGGAATGACTATATTTAATAGTCACTGTGTTTAAAGCTAAGGTAAAGAAACTTTATATATTTGCCTGACAATAAGAATACAATAGTTGCACAAAGTCACCTGCGAGCGCACGTCTGTTAGATTTTTAATCTATGTACTACTGAAATAATAATCGCTTAGTTGCTATTCTCTTGCTTAGAGTTTTATTAGATTATTTTATAAAACTCTTTATCCACACCAATCATGATAATCAACAAATGGTTATCATGATTTTGTTTTATCTACACATTGAATGTTAAATATATAGATTCAAAATACACCATTAATTTGTGCTATACGAAATCATGCAAATAAGCGTCAAGTTTGAAATACTTTGAGCTGACGCTATGAGAATGCAAACTGAGGAATAAACTGATGAAAAACCGTACTCTACCTTTATCATTACTGATTGGCGCTATGCTCACTATTCCAAGCTTGGCTATGGCTGCACCTGCTGATACTGCACAAGCAGATATGCAAAATGCTGCTACTACCACACTTGAGACTGAAGCTGAAAATTCAGCCAATGTATCAGTACCAAGTCCATCTAACTCGGTTCAGATTAACGAAACCCAGCGCATCTCAAGAGCAAGCGTAAATAGCAACGCCACTCAACAACAGATGGCTCCTGAGCAACAGGCACAACAACAGGCTATGCAGCAAGCGCAACAACAAGCCATGCAAGATTCAGAAGAAGCAATGCCACAAAAAGACCTACAAGAAGATATGTCACAAGAAGATATGCTAGATGAAGAATCAATGCTGGAAGAAGAAGCTTCGTCAGAATCACAAGAAGAGCTATAACAAACTCCCCAAGAAGCAACAGAAAATCTATAATACGGTATAAGCGCTTCTGCTAACTGATAAAAGCAGTAATATTTATTTACTACAGCACCTTAGGGTCTGTTGAACGAATCTTTAAATATTAGACTGCTGATATCAATTTTTCTTGCTTGCTGTGCCTGCGCAGACAGAGGCGACAAAAAATTGATATCAGCAATACCGTCGTGTTTTAAAAATATTTTGACTATAGCTAAAGTATTTATCAAATATATTTCCAATAAAAAAGGCAGTCTAATGGCTGCCTTTTTTATTGGTTATTTCTGTTAATTATTTAGAACTAACTTAAGAAACTGACCAAACCCATTACTTCTTAGTTTTAGTGACGCCCGCTTCTTGCAACAATGCACCCAATGTACCCATTTTGCTAGGTGCTTCTACTTTTTCAGCTTTAGGCGCTTTGCTGCGGTTATTGGCGCTGTCTTTATCTTGACGATTACCGCGCGGTTTTGACGGACGCTTATCCGCTGCTGGACGGCTGTTATTTGGGCGATTGCTATTTGCCTGATTACTACGTGGACGACTGGCTTTCTCATCATTACCTGTACCTTCTGCAGTCGACTTCGCTGCTGGACGCGCGGGCTTTTCAGATTCAGGCTTCATACTAAAACCAATGCGACCACGCTTTTCGTCGATAGAGATGACACGCACTGAGACAATATCGCCCGGCTTGACGCGATTCATCGGATCGGCAACGAAGTCATTGGCCATCTGTGAGATATGCACGAGACCATCTTGATGGACACCGACATCAACGAAGCAACCAAAGGCTGTCACGTTAGTAACCACACCTTCTAGCTGCATGCCTTCGCTTAAATCTTTAATGCTATTAACGTCTTCACGGAAGTTAGCCGTTTTAAACTCAGGACGTGGGTCACGTGCAGGCTTGGCAAGCTCTTCGATGATAGCTTTGACACTGATATTATCATCATTTGCCGCTAGTGCACTGGTGTCGAGCGTGTTTAGTACACCGTCGTTACTGATGACTTCTGGCAATGCTTTACCGGTTTGCGCCAGTAAGCTATCGACCAGCGCATAGCTTTCTGGATGCACACCAGTCGCGTCAAGTGGATTACTACCACCATGTATGCGTAAGAAGCCTGCTGCCTGCTCAAAGGTCTTAGCACCTAAACGCGGAACGTTTTTGAGCGCCTCACGGCTATCAAATGCGCCGTGCTCTTTACGATAAGTGACGATTTGCTGGGCGACATTTTTATTCAAACCCGCAATATGCGCCAAGATAGCAGGACTTGCCGTATTCACATCAACCCCAACCGCGTTCACGCTATCTTGGGTCACTTTATCCAAGCTATCAGCCAACTGGTTTTGGTTGACATCATGTTGATATTGACCAACACCAATGGCTTTTGGATCTACTTTGACCAGCTCTGATAACGGATCTTGCAAGCGACGAGCGATAGAAACCGCACCGCGTACAGATACGTCTAAATTACCAAGCTCATCAGTGGCCAGCTCACTGGCTGAATAGACAGAAGCGCCTGATTCATTAACGATAACCGCTTTGGCTTTTAATTCAGAATTGGCGGCCAAAATCTCTTTAATCATCGCATCTGTTTCGCGGCTCGCCGTACCGTTACCGATAGCGACTAGATCGACGTTGTAAGTACTTAATAATTCATCGATGACTTTTTTGGCTTCATCCATTTTATTATCAGGGGCGAATGGATAAACGGTTGCGACGACAGGCTTGTCTTCGCTGTCTAGCATGACATGGCCTTGGGCATCGACAATCGCCATTTTAACGCCATGGCGGATGCCGGGATCCACACCTAAAATCACTTTACGACCAGCAGGTGCTGACATGAGTAAATGCTGTAAATTATTGGCAAACACATCAATCGCGTCAGCTTCAGCAGTTAGGCGTTTTTCCGTCAATAAGCGATGCTCGATATGCGGACGCCATTTTTCTTTCCATAAGCTACTAGCGGCTTCTGTTAAAAACTCACGGCGCGCGTCAGGTGCTTTGGCATTAACATCGAAATGCTTGATAGTTTTTTCGATAAAGGGGGCATCTTCGCCTTCGATTTTGAGACCCAAAACATTCTCTTGGCGACCACGTAGCATTGCTAATAAACGATGGTTTGGCAGACGCGCAAGGCTTTCACTATGTTCAAAATAATCTTTGAATTTCTCACCGACTTCGCGTTTTTCTTCGCTAGCAACCGCAGATACGATACTCGCCGTTTTGGCAAAACCACTACGTAAATTATCTAGCAAGTCTAGTGCTTGTGTCCACTCATCAATGATGATGGCTTGCACGCCCGCCAATTGCTTATCGATATCGCTAAAGTCGACCTCAATCTCGTTACCGCTGTCGTCAGAGATGCTAGATGGCGCTTGATAGTCAGCCAGTGCCTCTGTTGGGGTAATCTCTTGCGTCAGTACCGCCTGAGCAGCAACGTCGAGACCAGCAGCACGTGCTTTGGCAGCTGGTGAACGGCGACGTGGACGATAAGGCAAGTAGATGTCTTCAAGCTCAAGCTTGGACGTCGCGTTATCGATACGCGTCTGTAGCTCGTCAGTCAAATTGCCCTGCGTGCTGAGCAGCTCAGTAATTTTGAGGCGACGCGTTGCCATGTCGCGCTCATAATTGAGAGACTTCTCTAAAGCACGCAGCTGCGCATCGTCAAGGTTTTGGGTTTTTTCTTTGCGGTAACGCGCAATGAAAGGAACGGTCGCGCCTTCATCGTAAAGTTTGACAAACGCATTGACTTGAGCAGTCTTAATGCCAAGCGCGCGAGCAAGCTTGTCGTGAATATTCGCGTGTGTGGTTGCATCCAAAACCTGTGCATTTGTCGAGGTTTGAGATGGCGTTAAGGTATCAGTGCTACTCATAGACGTATCAATCGTTGATAAATGGTGTTTGGCATTATAGCAAAAGCTGCATGAATAAAAATCCTTTTTATCTTTTCCTTATTTATCTGCTGTTTTCTACCCTAAATTGGCTGCTATGCTAAGTTCTGTAGCCTTGTTAAACAAACGCATACAGCATTTATGCCGATGGGTGATGCAATTGGCAGTGCAATCTTATACACTAAAGTATCAATAGCGCAAATATTACTACGCGCTGAAATATTGAACAGAAGTCTTTAATTTTACGAGGTTTCATTAATACCTAATAGATTAATGATTAAATAACGACAACGTTTTTGCTGAAACTTTCTACTAATAATAATTTTTATAAGAGGATGCCTGTATGCCTGATAATAACAGCCCCGATACTTTAACTCAGCGTATCTTAGTGGTCGATGATGATGCTCGTCTGCGTTCTTTATTACAACGCTTTCTAGAAGATGATGGCTTCGTCGTTCGTACTGCCCATGATGGCAGTCAGATGGATAAGTTGATGCAACGCGAGCTTTTCTCTTTAGTCGTACTGGATTTGATGCTACCGGGCGAAGATGGCATTAGTATCTGTAAGCGGCTGCGTGAAGACAATGGCGATATTCCAATCATCATGCTGACGGCCAAAGGTGGCGACGCCGATCGTATCGCTGGTCTTGAAGCGGGTGCGGATGATTATCTGCCTAAACCCTTTAATCCAAAAGAGCTGCTTGCTCGTATCAAAGCCGTATTACGTCGTCAAAATCGCGAGCTACCGGGTGCACCAAGTCATCAGCTAGAAGTGGTTGAATTTGGTCCATGGACGCTTGATTTATCGACTCGTACGCTTAAACGTGATGGCAATGTAGTTACCTTAACGACCGGTGAATTTTCAGTATTAAAAGCATTGGTTCAGCATCCACGTGAGCCATTAACTCGCGATAAATTGATGAATCTTGCCCGTGGTCGTGAATGGGGTGCGATGGAGCGTTCTATCGATGTACAAGTCTCACGCCTACGCCGCCTCATTGAAGACAACCCGTCACAAGCGCGTTACATCCAAACCGTTTGGGGTGTAGGCTATGTGTTCGTTCCTGACGAAGCTGAAGTTGAAACAGCAAAAAGTGAATAGTATTTACTTTATAGTTGCTGCTTTACACCCACTTATGACGATAGTTTAGACGACAATGGCTTTGACCACATCTACCATGATTCAAAACATACCCTGCACCTTGGTGACAGGGTTTTTGGGTGCGGGTAAAACTACCGTCATCAACCAGCTACTCTCTAGCAAGCCCGCCGATGAGCGCTGGGCTCTATTGATTAACGAGTTTGGACGTATTGGCATTGATGGCGCGCTGCTAGCAAGCGCACAAGAGAACAACGTTGATACAGGCAGCATTGCCATTCGCGAGGTCAGTGGTGGCTGTATTTGTTGCACCAGTCAGCTGCCCCTACAGATTGCGATTACCCGCCTGCTTAGCGATCATCGTCCGCAGCGCCTTATTATAGAACCCACCGGATTGGCACACCCACGCGAGTTGATACAACAACTGAGCGCGCCACATTGGCAAACAGCACTCAATATGCAGGCTGTAATAACGGTGCTAAGTGGCGGGCAATGGCAACAACAAAAGTATCGCTCGCACGATGGTTTTCAAGCGCATGTCCGTGACGCTGATGTCTTGGTGATCAATCGCTATATGCAGCTGAGTGAAAATGAGAGGCAGGCGTTACAAGAATGGATAACACGGCTCAATCCTGACGTGACCACTATCTGGACAGAATCTGAGCCTCACACCGTGGATGATCGCTCAAATAAGATAACTGCTTTGAATACCGCCTTATCAATGCTGATAGCACAGCTGACCAAACCAAGCCATACCATCTCTCGGCAACGCGCTACCAATAAAAGCCAGCCTAATCAGATTCGCATTTCCTTACAGCCACTTACTAGACAGCCACTTACTGGCTTGATGTCTAATCAAGCTATACAAAACAATGAAAGTCATGACGGCATAGCGGCAGATACTGAGCTCCCCTACCGCTATCACGAACAACAACAAGACATGCTGTTAGGGGGCTGGCGCTTGCCTGCACATTACGTATTTAACGCTGATGGTTTACAAGAATGGTTGTTAAAATTGCCTAACTGGCAACGTATTAAAGGCATGGTTCATACCTCTGACGGCTGGTTAAAGATTAACTTTACACCTGACAGCTTGACTATCACCACGACGAGCGCCCACATCGATAGCCGATTAGAAGTCATTTTGCAGACCGATAATGATTTGCCGATAGACAACGTTAGGTCAACCATCAGTCTTAGTAAAGATGATTGGCAGGCTTATGACCAGCAGCTGATGGCGCTGGTGCTTGAAGACAGACTCTAGTTACCTATAAAAAGACTACCTTTCAAAAAATGCCACACTCACAAAAAAGACCACCGTTGCTAAGTAAAATAGCAACGGTGGTCTTTTTTTATTGATTCGCTTTTACAAATTAGCGCAATTGGCTGTCTTTACTGCCGCGACGATTAAACAGCTCAGCTGCTCTCGCCTCTTGTTCAAGTTCGCTTTGGCAACTGACACAATGCTGTACACCCGGTAAAGCTAGGCGCCGCGCTTCTGGAATAGGATTGCCACATTCATCACAGAACTCTGCACTCTCCCCTTTCGGTAGCGCACTGCGTACTCTGTCTAGAGCATCATTGACCGTTGCATCCATCTGTTCGTGCTCAGCACCATCTCTTGACCAGCCACCTGCCATAATCCCATCCTATTTATTTTTTAATGATCATTGCTTTATAGATAAATTCTTTAATAACAAATAGATGGGGTGGTTATTGCTAATTACAATATGCAAATAACAAATGTGTTTGAACGATTAGTGAGAATTATATTTAGGGTATTTACTTTTTAAGAGTGTATGCCTAAAACCTTCTACTCAGCGTTGCCACCCTTCTGTTTTCATGATTTTTTGTCCTTTTTTAGTGATTAAAAAGTTAAGAAAATCTTTTGTTTGAGGATCAGCTTTTGGTGATACAACGATGTTTAAATCACGCCAGATAGCTCGATCCTTATCTATACTAACCATGTCCATATCTTTGGAATTATTAAGCGGCCAATTCGGCCAAGTTATCCAAGCATCTGCTTTTTCATCTTTAAATGCTTTAAAACTGGCTCCAGATCCTAAAGAATACGCTACTATATTATCTCGAAAACGAGCAATATCGTTTAAGCTTCCTTTGCGTCCTGCGAGATCCTCCCAAACTCCAGTACCCGAAGTGTTATATGTTCCTTTACCTTCGGTCACAACTATTTTAATCCCCTTAGCTAATAAATCATCAAAGCTACGTATATTTTTAGGATTTCCTTTTTGTACAGCTATGATTGCTGGTCGGATATAAATGGGTTCAACTTTTTCATGATCAAAAGTTTCGTATGTCTCAAGAAATGCAGTCATTGATTGCTCAGAAGTTCCCCACAGAGCATCGGCATCAGCTTGAGCGTCAGCCGACCATTTGTCTTCAGGTCCTGCTATTAATTCTACCTTGGTACCACCTTGCTTTTCCCAGACATCTGCCACTTTTCTTAAAGCGGTATGTGGGCCACCTGCTCCATACAGCTTTATGACACCATCCTGAGGATTGTGCTCGATGGAAGGATCAAAAAGCGTGGTTTGCGCAAAAGCTGAAGTACAACTTAGCAGCACACATGCAGCAGCAATGGACTTATTCATAAGTATTATCCTAAGTAAAAATCATTGGTAGTTTTGACAAAAAACAGAGTCGTATTTACTATAAAACAGATATCTTGCTGTTGGTATATATTTTTTGTAGCTTCTATTAGCACATCAAGCAACTAAAGAAAATTTATACCAGTTTCGCATCCTAGTACGACGCATCTATTTCATTTAGTATCAACTATAGCTACCCAAATTACTTTTACGCTTTGTATTCATGCAAGTTTAAGTAACACCTCTTAATCTTTTGGCTGTAGCTCAACCACTTGCCCGCGTACACCAATACTTTCGTTACTCATCAAGCAGACGTAGGCTGACATGATGTCTTCCGGCGTTTTTAAACTCATGGGATTTTCTCCTGGATAAGCATGAGCGCGCATATTGGTACGCGTTCCACCAGGATTGATACAGTTAAACCGCAAATTCGTGGTATTTTGCGTCTCTTGAGTAAAGATATCACTCATCCCTTCGACGGCTTGCTTGGAGAGTGCATAAGCGCCCCAAAATGCACGAGGATGGGTACCAACCGTGCTAGACGTAAAGACAATAGAGCCATGATCAGCATCTTTTAATAGCGGTAACAACGCTTGCGTGAGCATAAAAGTCGCCGTAAAATTGACCTTCATCACTTGGGCAAAGATATCGACGTCATACATCTCAAGCGGCGTCAATTGCCCAAGCATGCCAGCATTATGTAAGATACCATCGAGCTGACCCACTTCTTTATTAATCAGGCCTTCTAACTGCTGCATATCTGCGTAAGTTGCGCCTTCTAAATTCATCGGTAGCATGGCTGGCTGCTTGCCACCCAAGCTCTCAATCTCATCATAGACGTATTCAAGTTTGCTACTTGTGCGACCCAATAATAGTACCGTAGCACCATAACGGGCGTAGGTTAAAGCGGCGACGCGCCCAATACCATCACCTGCCCCTGTGACCAAGATAGTCTTGCCGTCTAAACAGTCAACAGGTGGCACAAACTGACGAATATCGTCGTGCGTTAAAGGCTGTCTAGGATTTTGCGCGGCTGCTTGATGATTCTGCTCGGTCGCTGACTGTTTAACATTGTCACTCATAGTATGACTCACTGCGTATTATTTATTATTAGAGGTATTTGCGTTCAAAAGCGTTTATTTTCAGAGATGCGCGTTTACGAGCAAATATTTAAGATTACATATTTATAAGATATTTGCTTGTAAATGCTTTTTTATGACTGATTTATTGATAAGTGTTTTAGTTATAAATATTCAAACTTACCAGAAGACAGTAATAGCTTATTCAACTGCTCAGGGGTATCCGTAATATAATCAGCGCCCCACTTCTTAAGGTTTTTTTGATCTTGCGGCGGAATATAGCCATAAGCGGCCAAAATTGTTGACATACCAGCGGCATTGCCAGCATCGATATCGCGTATATGATCGCCTACATAGAGCACGCAACCAGCAGCGCCGCGCGGGATACCAAGTTTTTCTAATGCCATATACATCGGCTCTGGATCAGGCTTAGGGCGCGATACATCTTCAGGACAGACCAAGGCAGCACAGCGCTCATCCAACTGCATTTTCTGTAACAGCTGCTCTGCTAGATAACGCGGCTTATTGGTCACAATACCCCAAGGCACACCTTTTTTCTCAAGCGTGGTCAGGACCTCTTCTAGCTCGCTAAATACACAGCTGTCCACACAAATCTCTGCTTCATAATCATCTAAAAACTGCTGGCGAAAGCCAAGTAAAGCTTCTTCGCTGACACTGTCTTGACCATTTTGATGCAGCATAAGCTTGACCATGGCTGACGCACCAGCAGAGACTTGCTCTCGAATAAGTGCTTCAGGTGGGGCTTGCCAATCATTTTCGCGGCTCATTTTAGCAATAATCCGTACGAAGTCGGCAGCGGTATCGATTAGCGTCCCATCAAGGTCAAATAAAACGGCTTTGACGAATTGGCTCATAAGGCATACTCTTTTAATTGGTGAGGTGTTTGGCGCATTAATGATGGGACAGTAGGCAATTAGTTAAGCTATTAAGCCATTGGTTTTTGTACCGCTATCATATAGTTGACATCGACATTTTGTGCCAGCCAATAGCGCTTAGTCAGTGGATTGTAATGTAGTCCGGTAATATCTTGGCGCGTAAATCCAGCAGTAACCGCCATCTTATCAAGCTCAGCAGGCGTGATAAATTTGGCATAGTCATGGGTGCCACGATCCAGTAAACGCAATACGTATTCGGCGCCCACGATAGCAAACAGATATGACTTAGGATTGCGGTTAATCGTCGATAGCACACAAACACCACCAGGCGCTAATAGGGCAAAACAAGCTTGCACAATCGAGCTTGGATCAGGCACATGCTCAAGCATTTCCATACAGGTCACCACATCAAACTGACCCGCATGGGTTTTGGCCAAATCTTCTACTGGGATATGCTGATAGCGAAGCGTCTTGTCTAAACCACTTTGCTCTGCATGAATCGTCGCCGCCTTTAGGTTTTCAGTCCCTAGGTCGATACCGGTCACATCAGCACCGCGGCGTGCCATCGATTCAGATAATATGCCACCGCCGCAACCGACATCGAGCACTTTTTTGCCCGTCAATCCCATCTCTGCAGTCTTATTAGCGTTTGTACTATCATCGCTATTTTGATAGCCGCGCTTAACGTTTTCTTCTATCCAATTTAGGCGAAGCGGATTGATTTCATGCAAGGTCGCAAACGCACCGGTAGTACTCCACCATTCGCTCGCCAGTTTATTGAATTTGTCGACTTCGCTAGGATCTACATTTATCGTGGTAGCCGTTGTACTATCAGCAACAGTATCATCAGCAGCAGTATTGTTATTATCAGCAGCATCGAAATGGCTGTTCGCTGGATCATTCAAAGAAGGCGAAGAAGATAAAGCTGAGCTCATAGCGTTTTCCTTTAGAGTTATTATCGGATACAGTGCACAATTATATTGTTAATATTAGCATGCGAGCGCCATTTTTGTCGTGAGTACATCGTCACCGATTGTGAGTAAAAGCAGAAAATACTTACATATCATGTCTATAGCGCAGTGCTAACTTGATGGTAACCGATATCTAAAAAGCCTCTTTGCAAACGTTATATGATAAAATTTTTAGTCATAAGAGTCATAGGTACTGTTAAGTAAGATACCTTAAATAATAGCTCACAGCTTTACAACCGTTAGTTAAGAATCGGGTTCACAACCATACCTGTTTTACGTTATTATAGTCGGTACTCTGATATAGGTTGATTATACTAGACGCTTTGTCATTTATATTATCAAACCTATAGAAACTCCTAAAAACTCTCAGCCTCTACCCCTCAAGGAAAAAGTATGAAACGTGTCATTGCATTGACTGGTCTGACTTTTGCTATTGGAATAGCCAGCATGGGCGCCCAAGCAGCCGATTATGTCGCCGGAAAAGACTATCGCGTGCTAGACAATCCAGAAAAAATCACTGGTGATGCTATTATTGTCCGTGAGTTTTTTTGGTATGGTTGCCCGCACTGTAACGCGCTTAATCCTCATATGGAAAAATGGGCAAAAAATAAAGACAAAGATGTGGCTTTCTTCAAAACTCCAGCAGCGCTCAACCCTGTTTGGGAAGCCAGTGCCCGTGGTTTTTATGCCGCTCAGCTGTTAGGCTATGAAAACAAAACCCATGATGCGCTCTTTGATGCGATTCATAAAGATGGCAAAAAGCTGTTTGATCAAGCCTCATTAAGCAAATGGTATGCAACCCAAGGCGTTGATCAAAAGAAATTCAATAGCCTTTACAACTCATTTGCCGTGGGTACAAAAATTGGTCGCTCACAAGCAGGCGCTAAGCGTTATCAGCTGTCTGGTGTACCAGCCGTTGTGGTACAAGGCAAATATGTCGTCACTGGTGAAGATGCCAAAGTACCTAAAGTGGTTGATTACTTAGTTGATAAAGCACGTGCCGAGAAAAAATAAGCGTTAATTATATTTAATTAAACCGTATTAACGCTGCACTAAAAAAGCCAATCATTAACGATTGGCTTTTTTGTATTTGCATTTTGATAAGCTTATTTTTCAGTACAGTTATTAGTAGTTGTGCAGATAATCGCTATGCTGCTATTGGTATAGTGAGTGAAAAGTAATATAGAAACATCTACACTCGGTTGTCTTGTACTACTTTTAAATTGAATCAACTATAGAATAACTAGCCTTTTAAATCCGATAAGATGGTCACTTCGCGGATATAGCTGGCCAAATCTGCTTTAGACTCCAGCATCAGCTCATCATCCTGCGTGTGCTTGGCGTATTCAATCCAAAGCAATAATTGATACAGGCTATTACGCTCAGAGACTTTATATTGTTTGACAAACTGCTTTAGCGTGCCTTCGTCATTGATATTTAGACGTTCAGACCAGCTTTCTATTTTAGAGACTTGTTCTTTTGGAAAGTAAGCATCGAATAAGGCTTTTACCAATTCATGGCGGTTTTCTTCGCTGATCAATTTACCGACGCGCTTGGTCTGTCTAATACGCGCATTGGCACTGGTAATGTCTGCTAATGCCATCAACTCCGCCATAAAATAATCACTGGCTGGCAAGTTTTTGAGCTGTTTTTTCGATAAGCTGGCGAGGGGTATCGATAATTGTTGCAAGCGCTCATGGGATTTTTTGAGTTCTGTGCGCGAGACGCGCATATCATGTTCTGACCAGTCAATCATAAAAGCGTTCCAAAATAATAAAATGAATAGATTCTTTAGCCATTGATAATCACTACCAACGACTTTTTTCGCGATGTTTCGCTACAACTTTCACGCCTTGCGGCATTGCAGCAGCCAGACGTCGCTGTAAGATATCGGTAATAAATACGGAGCGGTGCTTACCGCCCGTGCAGCCAATCGCTACTGTCACCGTATGGCGGTTATTGTGTAAAAAGTCGGGCAGCCAACGACTTAAAAATTTATCGAGATCATCGGTCATCTCAGCCACTTCTGGATAATCTGCAAAGAATGCGTCGACTTCAGAGTCAAGACCAGTCAAGGCGCGTAGCTCAGGATTCCAGTGTGGATTTGGCAAAATCCTAACATCAAATATAAAGTCAGCATCCACTGGGTTACCGTACTTAAAGCCAAAAGACAGCAAATTAATGACAATTTGATTGTCCATACCGACATAAGCACGCAGTGTGTCTTTGAGCTGATGGATATTCAGCATACTAGTATCAATTTTGATATCGGCATGGCTGGCAATAGGTTCTAACAGCTCAACCTCTTTTTTGATCGCGGCCGGTAGATTAAAAGCAATATGCCGAGCATTATCACTGTCAATATCTTGTGACATTAACGGATGGACACGGCGCGTCGCATTAAAGCGTGCGACCAAAGTGCTCTCTTGCGCGGTCACATATAGCACTTCAACAGCCTGCTTACCATAAGTCTGTTTTAGGATAGCATGGGTCGCTGCAAAGTTAGACAAATCAGCGCGCGGCGTCCGAATATCCACACCAAGGGCGATACGCTTAATACCACTATCGCTGACCAGTTTCTTAGCAGCATCAGGCACTAACGACAAGGGTAGATTATCAATAGAATAATAACCCAAATCTTCTAAGATATTTAATACAGACGTTTTACCCGAGCCGGAACGACCCGATACGACTAAAATACTTAGCCGCTCATCGTTCGGGGCAGCAAGCATTTTCTGCTCTGCTTTCTCGTTGCTTTTACTGTTTTTTTTACTGTCGCTTTTATCGTTACTGGCATCCATGATCCGTTACCCTGTCCATTGCATCCGTCAAATTACTGTGTCATAACGGTTAATGTACCGTTACTACTTGGTTGTCCAACAAGCGTGCCCGCCCTAGCCAAGCCGCGACGAGGATAATCAAATTCTCGTTTTCCACATTAAAAACTTCGGCATCATTAATGACCGATTTCAGCGCATCTGTTTTTACTTCTAGATAGTCAATGTTGAAGCCAGCGTTACTAATACGCTGAGACGTCTCTGCAAGTAACGCTTCAAATTCTGGCATACTCAGTTTATTACTCATTAACTGCTGTGCTAGACGTTGCAGCTCTGCATGAAGCACGGGGGCTGTTTCTCGCTCAGCTGCGCTCAAGTATTGATTGCGCGAAGATAGCGCCAAGCCGTCAGCAGCACGCACAATAGGCGCACCAACAATCTCAATGGGATAGCTTAAATCACGCACCAGTTGCTTAATGATGGCTAATTGCTGGTAATCTTTTTGTCCAAATACTGCCACACCAGGTTGCACGATATTAAATAACTTGGAGACAACAATGCCCACACCATCAAAGTGCCCAGGGCGCGATTGACCACATAATTGCGTGGTAATGCCGCCAGCAAGAACAGAGGTCGGTGGCGGCATTACTGGGTACATCTCAGCGATACTTGGGGCAAAGACATAGTCCGTACCAACTGTTGCTAGCTTGGCGACATCTTCATCTAATGTGCGTGGATAACTCTCAAAGTCCTCTCCTTCCCCAAACTGGGTAGGATTGACAAAAATACTTACCACCACGATATCGGCATACTGTTTAGCAATGCTGACCAGCTCAAGATGACCTTCATGCAGGTTGCCCATCGTTGGTACTAAGGCAATACGCTGAGCGCTATCTGGCTTATCATTTCTTTGACCACGATAAGGCTGTAGCGCGGCGCGCAACTCTGAAATCTGCTGATAAATGATTGGCATCGTTAAATATTCTTCTACTGATAATCGTAAAAACCAAAAGACTTATTAATACTAGCGCTACAGACTAGCTAAATTGGTGCTGCTCTGTTGGGAAACTGCCTTCGCGTACTGACTGCTGATAAAGGGCAAAGGCGCCTTCAATACTGCGCGCACTGTTACGATCATCAGTTAAAAAGTCATGAACAAAGCGCGGCACGCGTCCATGCACCATACCCAGCATGTCATGCATGACCAACACTTGACCATCCGTATCTGCACCAGCGCCAATGCCAATCACCGGTGCTGTAACCGCTTCTGTTACGGCTTTGGCGAGCTCAGCAGGCACACATTCTAATACGAGCAAGGCAGCGCCTGCAGCAACGACCGCTTTGGCGTCCGCCAGCAACTTATCAGCCGCTTCATCACCGCGACCTTGGATTTTATAGCCGCCAAAAACGTTGACCGATTGCGGAGTCAAGCCAAGATGGACACAAGTAGGCGTGCCTGCTTGCGCTAAGGTCGTGACCAAATCACAAAGCTCACTACCACCTTCAATCTTTATGACATGTGCGCCTGCTTGCATCAACTTGCGACTATTAGCGATCGCTTCTGGCAACGTCACATAACTCATAAATGGTAGGTCAGCTAAAATCAGAGCATGCTGATTACTACGGGCAATATTGGCTGTATGATAAGCCATATCATCAACGGTCACGGGCAACGTTGAGTCGTGGCCTTGTACCACCATACCCAAGCTATCACCAATCAAAATAGTATCGATCTGTGCCTTGTCCATCATGCGTGCAAACATCGAGTCATAGCACGTTAAGCAAGTAAACTTGGTGTCTTCTCTTTTGAATTTTTTTAAAGTAGATAACGTCGTCATATGATTCTCAATTAATCTGCAATGCCTTTATTTATCAATGCTTTTATGTATAGATATCTCTAATTATCATCGCGCCTGTGATTAGAAGCATTATCAGTCGCTCGATAATAATTGTAAGCCTGTCCGATCATGACTTTGCGGATAGCTGTCTATCGGTTTTCCTGCAATCGTCAGCTTTGGCGCGAGCTCTCGCAGCGGTATCAGGACAAAATTACGCTCAAGCAGTCCAGCGTGCGGTATGGTCAGCTGCGGCTCCGCAAGTTGTACGTCGCCATACAATAAGATATCAACGTCCAAACTACGCTCACCCCAATGACGTAAGCGTGCCCGCTTAGCGTGCTCTTCTAGCTGCTGGCAAAATGTAAGCAACTCAAAAGGCGGCAATATTGTCTTAAAACCAGCGACAGCATTAACAAAGTCGGGCTGGTCTTGTGGCCCCATAGGCGCTGAGGCATAAAATGAGGATACTCGAACCTCACGTATTTGCTCATGCTCTCGCAACCCTTGCAATGCCTGCTGTAAGTGCTCTACCGGCGAGCCTAACTCATTGGTTAGATTGCTACCTAAGCCCACATAACAGCTAACCCAAGTCGCCTTGTCCGTCTCGTCAGGTGTTTTATTATGACACTTAGCACTTTTATTAAAGTGATTTTTTATCATGAGCACTTTACTCTAAAACCTGCGGTCCATCACCATCATCAATATCGGTTAAGGTCGTTTATCAATACTAGACATTATCGGTACTGGGCTGACGACGACGGCGTTTCGATGGTACAGGGCCTTTATTATCAGTTACTTTAGTGTCAGTTGCCTTATTGCCATTAACCTTGTCACTTGCTTTACTAGTAACTGTCTTGCTATTGGCAGACTTTGACCCTGTCGTTTTAGCTGATCTCTTAGCTTTCGCAGGCGTAGTCGCTTTATTAGTTCCTGTCTTGTTTTCTGGCGAAGCTTCTACATGCTCTACCGTTTTCTCAGCTTTAGTATTAGCATTACTAGCAGGTTGAGCAGCTGGCTTAGGCGCTTTCTTCGCGTATTTCTTAGCAGTTTGTCCGTTATCGCTAGTTGGCGACTTTTCTGCCGTGCTTGCACTATTATCAACGTCTACCGTAGGCTCACGGCGACGACGCTTATGCGGTATCGGCTCGTTATTCATACTGACTAGCGCCGGTGACCTTGCCACCGAACGGGTCGGATAACTATTGGCTGCAGGTGACGTAACCTCTGGTTGTTTATCCTTAGGTTGCTGAGCCTTATTTGAGCGATCAGCTTTACCATCAGCTTTACTATCAAAGTTAGCATTCTGACTAGGTAGATCTTTCTCAGCTGTTGGACTCGACATCACTGCTTTTTTCTGCACGGACTCTTGACGAGGCTTAGGCTTATCAGCACTTGCTAGCTGCTTTTGTAATGGCGGCACGACTTTTTCATGCTCGATCACAAACAATGGCGCAGGCTTGGAATGATGGCGCTTATTTGCCGCTCGGTTACCGCTACTAGCAAGAGACAACTGCTGTAGCTGAGCAAGCTCATTACTGTCTTGTTTGACCTGCTGCGCGTTATAACCTGTGTCTTTACTACTGTCAGATTGCTTAGCAGCTGTAGACTGGCTGGCGGCCCGGCGACGACGTGATGGAATATTTGACGCATCGTTCACCATGTTCTGCTCATTGCCATTTTTTTCAGTGCCATTTCTTTCAAGGCCATGCTTTTCAGTGCTGCCATTGGCTTTGCTACGCTTAGTGTTTTGTTGATTAGATACCGACTCATCGGCTGTATTTGATTCTGGCTTTTGACGATTACGTCCGCGTCCACCACGCTGCCCTTTTTTATAGGCGCCGCGACGAATATTTTCATCAAACTCATCAATCGCTTGTTCCTGCTCTGATACAGACAAGGTTTGATAAGTTTGCCACCAGTCGCCCATGTCGTTGGTCGATTCTGATAATGGATGCTCAGCATCACCGCACTGCTCACGCAATAATAAAAAGTCAAAGCCTGCACGGAAGCGAGGATGCTCAGAGAGCTGGACAATTTGCTTGCTACGCGGGGCTGCAAGTTTTGGCTGCAATATCCAAATATCACGGATAAATTGCTCAGCAAATTTAGGAATAGCGGTTTTAATACGTTGACGGTCAATGACCTTGCCAGCCGCATGCATCTGCGCTTCAGCAAATGGCATATTGCGCTTTTTAGCTTTTTCTAACTGATGCAGATAGTTTTCCCATAATATGGCTGCATAGAAAAATGCTGGATTGATACTTTTGCCCGCTGCAATGCGTTTGTCAGTATTAATGGCCACTTGTTTCACTAAAGCGCTAGGCTCAGAAGGCGGATAAATAATTAAACTATCAATCGCGCCCGACTCAAATAATAGCGGTAATAATGGCACCAAATAACCACCGGTAAACATCTTTTGCGTTTCATCATAGAGGCGATGCGGTGATATTTGCTCAAGCAGCGCCCAGTTACCATCATGAAACTGATCGGCTAACTCGTCATCAAACTCAAAACCGAGCTTGGCTTTAAAACGTAACGCCCGCAATAGTCTTACCGGATCTTCTTCGATACGAACGGGCGCATGGCCTAATAGGCGAATGATTCTATTATCAATGTCTTCAAGCGCACCGCAAAAATCATGCACCACACCTTTTAGTGGCTGATAATAAAGCGCATTGATCGAAAAATCACGACGAGAGAAGTCTTGTTGGATATCGCCCCAAACGTTATCACGCAGAATCATACCGTCTTGATTGGTGGTACCACTGCTGGTCGGCGGACCACGAAAGGTAGCGACTTCGATCAGCTCACGACCTGAATACACATGCGCCAACTGAAAGCGGCGACCGATAATGCGGCAGCGCTTACCAAAGACGTCTTTGATCTCATGCGGCTTGGCATCAGTGACAGCGTCAAAGTCTTTTGGGCGCAAACCCAATAAAGTATCACGCACACCGCCGCCGACGATATAGGCGTCAAACCCTGCTCGGGTTAAGGTGGCAATTACTTCAGTAATGGAATTGGGTAATTCAGATTTATTCAGTTCTAACTGCTTGGCGGCACGCTCGGCCATGCATCTACTCCTCGCCGGTATTCTTTAACCACCCCTGATCAACACAGCGTTTATCAGGCGGATGTAACTGCTAGTTTAACAAATTTTGCGCGTGGTAGGTGCGTTATGACATTTAGTTACGTGCTATTTTGTCAATATTGGGGTTAATTAATGCAAAATAATGCTATTAATCTTGCACGCGTAAACGGGCTCGATTTTTCTCAATCGTTTTTGCGCCAATACCTTTTACCTTTGCTAACTCATCCACTGTCTTAAAATCGCCAAACATGTCGCGATATAAAATAATCGCTTGGGCTTTACTACTACCGATACCGTTTAATGAAACGAGCTCACCTTCACTAGCACGATTGATATTGACGGTAGATTGATCGCGCGCCTCTGTTTTAGCACTCTCTTGTGCCAACAGGTACGCATAAGCACTTTGTGGATTATCAAAACAGGGCGCGGCGTGTGCATTGCTGAACGTCAGGATAACCAAGGCTAGACAACAAGCCGCGCTAGATATTAAGCCGGTCAAACTGGTAAACCCAGCAAACGAGACTTTATGATAAGCGTTCATAACGATCGTTCATGTTGTTTCGCCGCTTCCCATAATGCATCCATTTCTGTTATATCGCTGTCTTCTAAACGCTTGCCAGCCGCAGCCAAATGCTCCTCAATATAGCCAAAACGTGATTTGAATTTATGCACACAAGTAAGGGTCGCTGTCTCAGCATCAAGGTTCAATTTACGCGCCACGTTGACCAGCGCAAACATGCAATCGCCCAGCTCTTTTTCAATCTCTCTAATATTGGCTTTGCTTATGTCATATTTATCAGCTTCTTTAGACTTATCTGTTTTAGAGTTCTCTGTCAGTTCAGCCTTTAACTCACTAATTTCTTCCTCAAGTTTTTCAAACGCTCCTGCTACGCCTTCCCAATCAAATCCAAGTTTTGATGCCTGCTTTTGTACATCCTGCGCCTGCATGAGCGCACTGCCCGCTTTAGTATTGTCTAGACGACGTTTGGGTTTACCACGTGCCTCGCGCGCTTGCTGCTCCTCTGCCTTAATCTCATCCCAACGAGCTTTTACCGCCACGTCATCTTCAAGACTTTCAGCCTCAAACACATGCGGATGACGCCGAATCAACTTTTCTTGTAAAGTAGTAATGACATCGCTCATATCAAAACGCCCTTGCTCCGCATACATCTGGCAATGAAAAACCACTTGTAATAACACATCACCAAGCTCGCCTTTGATATCTTCGTCATCATTACTTTGTACCGCTTCGCCTAGCTCGTAGGCTTCTTCAATCGCATAAGGAATAAGACTATGATTGCTTTGTTTTTTATCCCAAGGGCAATCACTACGTAGCCGTGCCATCAACGCCAATAAATCGTCTAACTCACCGCTAGCTACAGGTGTTCCTTGTACAGGTAACGGTGCTATTATTTCATTATCTAAAGTAGTCATAAGGGATGCTCTCATACCTTTTCTGTCATTTAGTTTGGTTAAATCGAGTATATAGCCATTTAATAGTTAAAGTGTATTTCGATGCTCAGAAAAAATCATCCCCTCAATAATGTATTATTTTTTAAGCAAATCGACTATAGTATAGTATTGAATGCTTATTAGCTTATAGTTGTGCTATCTACCTCATTATTTTATCACTGCTTTAGCGCAAGGAATCTTGTCATTATGTCTACTTCTGCGACCACTAACTATCAACCAACAACTGAATTCCAACCTATTATTATCAATTCATTTAAAGCTTATGATATCCGCGGCGAGCTTGGTGTCAGTCTTGATGAAGATATCGCTTACCGTATCGGTCGCGCCTTTGCACAGATTTTATTTCAGCGTTATAACGTAGCTGATGCCTCTACTGAACTAAAAAACTTAAATCCAGCAGTCGTTATCGGTAGCGATATCCGTGATTCAAGCGAGCAATTAAAACAAGCGACAATCAAAGGCATGATAGATGCAGGCGTCGATGTCATTGATTTGGGTATGACTGGTACCGAAGAGGTGTATTTTGCGACCAGTCACTATCAAGCGTTAGGCGGTATTGAAGTGACAGCCAGTCATAACCCTATTAATTATAACGGCTTAAAATTGGTAAAAGAGCACTCAAAACCGATTAGCGCCGATGATGGCTTAGCAGAGATTCAAGCGTTAGCAGAATCGGGACAATTTACCACTGCTAAGCCATCCGGAAAGTTGCAATTATTGACTGATAAAAGCGCTTATATTGACCATGCCATGAGCTTTATAGATATGGATAAATTGAAACCGTTAAAACTGGTTATTAATTCAGGCAATGGCAGTGCTGGGCCAGCGGTGGACTTATTGATTGAGAAGTTAGCACAAGCTAATGCGCCTGTTGAAGTGATTAAATTGCATCATGCCCCTGATGGCAGCTTCCCTAATGGCATTCCCAATCCTATGATTGAAGCCAATAGAGTGGCTACGCAGCAAGCTGTTTTAGAACATAATGCCGATCTTGGCATTGCCTTCGATGGGGATTTCGACCGTTGCTTTTTATTCGATGAAAGCGGTGAATTCATCGATGGCAGCTACATCGTCGGTATGCTTGCACAAGCATTTTTGAATAAATACCCAAACGAGTCAATCGTCTACGATCCACGAGTGATATACAATACTGAAGCAGTAATTAAAGAACACCATGGCAAGACCGTCATCAGTAAGTCTGGACATTCATTTATCAAGCAAGTGATGCGTGACTCTGGTGCTATATACGGTGGTGAGATGTCTGCCCATCACTATTTCCGTGATTTTTTCTATTGCGATAGCGGCATGATTCCCTGGTTATTGACCATTGAGCTACTCTCTATCACTGGTAAAACCTTATCAGAATTGGTCACAGGCTATATCCAAGCATACCCTAGCTCAGGCGAATTAAACTTTCACCTCACCACTCACGATGCACCAACTATCATCAACGCGATTGAAAAGAATTTTAGCGTGCACAATCCAGTCAAATCAACGCTTGATGGCTTGAGTCTGAACTTTGGAGAGTGGCGCTTTAATTTGCGGGCATCTAACACAGAGCCGTTGATCAGATTAAACATTGAAAGTCGCGGTGATAGAGAGTTATTAGATACTAAGATACAAGAAATAAATGAATGGTTAGCAGCACAAGGTGCGAGGCCAGCTTAACCTTAGTTCTCCATAACCGTACTTCTGAATATTATGTGGCTATTTACAGCTAATAGTATTCAGAGTATCTCTTAAATTGATCTTACTCACTATGAAAGTATACTAATACCCAATGTGTGGAATGATTACTTAGTAGATCTCTTGCAAAAGTACCAGTTCATTGACTTCCACTGACGGAGTTACAAGGGCTGACGATGACTTATGCAAGAAGTCTAGTACAAAACCAAGGTAGATAGCTTGTTTTTACTCAATCAAATAAATGCTAATTACTATAAGTATCAGGCAGAAAAAGCCTATCGAAAAAAAGACTGGCAGACCTGTATTCGCCAATTTTCTGGTGCCTTAAAACATAGATCTAAACTAACAGCACGCCAAGCTGACAGGTTTAATGCCGCCAAAGAAAAATATCAGAGTAAAAACCTTGATAAAGGAAAAAAAATAGCAGTTTGTGGCTGGGATTTGTCTCATAATGCCGCAGGCAGAGTTCTAACTTTAGCAGAGCTTTATCAAAATTGTGGTCAAGACATCTCTATTATTGGCTGTATTGTTTCAGTCAATCGTAAGCAGCCCAAATGCTTGTGGGAGCCTATGAAGCTTTCAAGCATTCCATGTGAATATATCACGGTCAAAGATGTTTCCGACCTAATTTACAAGGCTTATGAGTTTGTAAGCTCACATCCTTTCGATGTTGTACACTTATCAAAACCACGTCTTCCGAACCTCATTATAGGTAGACTTTACCAGCTAATTTGGAATGCCAATATCATTATGGATATTGATGATGAGGAATTAGGTTTCAGTAAAGCTAACGATAGCCACTTATCCATTAATAATATAGAAACTATCCGTAGCAACTATTGGCTTATTAGAAGTGTCCATCTATACTATACATTTGATGCAATAACTGTTTCCAATACTGCTTTACAACTTAGATACAGTGGTACAGTTATTCCTCATGTTAGAGATGCTAAAAAATTTATACCCTCTAAAAGGCTTAGTTCAATGATGCGCGAGAAATATGGTATTCCCTCCTCTCAAAAAGTAGTATTATTTTCCGGAACGCCTAAACCTCATAAAGGCCTAATTGAGACTGCACACGCTATTTCAGAGATATCAGGAGACAATCCTTTATTTTTAATTATTGGGGACTTTATTGATCAGAATTTTAAGGAAAAGTTAACCTCTATAAAAGGAGTTAACTTCAAATTCCTACCCAACCAACCCTATCATCTTATAAGCAATTTTGTCGCTATGGGTGACGTCTGCGTCATTTTGCAGGATCCTGACTCACTGATTAGCGAACATCAATTACCCGCAAAACTTATTGATGCCCTAGCTATGGGCTTAACTGTGATATCGACTCAAACACCCGCGTTAAACTCATTAATTGACGCTGGTGCCGTCATTGCAGCTGACAAACACCAACTACCATCGGTATTAATGCAAGCACTATCTGAACCGAGTCGAGCAGTGTTTAACCGAAGATATTTTTTGCACAACCTTAGCACCCAAGTCTTCACCCCTATACTTACAGGTGTGTTACACAACCTACTACCACAGAATCACCTGATTTGCTCAAACAAACATTACGATATGATAACTTTGACTGGGTCTCACCTACCTCAAAAAGGTACTTAACATGCCAAAATTCCTGCTTAGTTTTCCCTATTATCATAAACACTTCCGAGATCGTGAGTTTGTGAAAGCTTTGGCTCTATTGCCAAATCATCAGTGGACAGCGACAAGTAAACGGCGTTGGATGTGTGCGAGATTGGGCATCTATACACCGCTATTAGAATCTAAATGGCAAGGGGTTAGTGTTAGATCTGGTGTGGCTTATGCACAAGCGCTATCAGCATATGGCCATTTAGAAGAGTGTCAAATAGTTATCAAAAAACTTGAGAAGAGTCCATTCATATCTCGCTACAAGTCTGAGTTGATCCGAGAGTTTGCAAAATATAACTTACCGTTGGCTATCCAACTTATAAATACCCTCCCTTCCGCCAAACGTACAATCTACCATCATGGATTGCAATCAGCCTATCTACTTCAACATGTAGCTAAAGAAACCGAATCAAGTAGATTTTCTGACAGTCAAATAAATATATCGTATAAAAAGCTGATGTCAAATAGCGACGACTATCCAGACCTACTGTTATTAGACAGTAACTGGCAATCAAATAATAATGCAAATAAGTTATCTTACTTAAACCATTATCAAGCGCATTTTGGTTTACCTAATTATCAGCTTATTAAAAATCATGCGCCGTTTAGTAGTCTTAACTTACAGCTACTAAAGCCTCCTTACCATTCCCCTTTATCTATTAACAGAGAATGTCAATTTAAGGTCAGCATTTTGACCACTATGTATAATGCGAGCCAATATATACGCTCTACCTTAGAAAGTTTTTTAAACCAAAGCTGGCAAAATATTGAAGTGATTTTAATAAACGATGCCAGCACTGATGACAGTTTAAGTATAGCTAAAGATGTCGCTCGTACGGATGACCGTATAAAAATCATTCATCGAGATAAAAATATAGGAACATTTGTGGCAAAAAATCATGGCCTGAAATACGCATCTGGTGATTTTATCATTTGCCATGATTCAGATGACTGGGCACACCCTCTAAAGATAGAGCAACAAGTAATGCCATTATTTTTAGACAGCTCATTAGTGGCTACCACTTCAGATTGGATCAAAATTGACAACCAAGGAAGTTATTTCGCCCGTGCAGCCTTTCCTTACAAACAAAAAAACCCATCATCTTTGATGTTTCGGCGTAGTGCTTTAAAGCCTGCTTTACAAAATGGATTTTTATGGCAGCCTGTCCGTACCGGAGCAGATAGTGAGTTGTACGAGAGGTTTAAGTTATTATTTGGCAATCAAAGCATACATCATATTGGCAAACCACTAACGCTTGGTGCTCACCGTTCCGATTCGTTAATGAATTCAGCAAGTACAGGGATTCAGAATATTGAGTCTCGTATTCAAAGACTAGAATACTGGGAGAAATGGCGATTAGAACATATCGAAATGTTAAGATAAATACATTATTAATGATATTTAAGTTTAGTCTAATATTTTAGAAGAAAACCACAGGTAGAATTTGAAAACAGTATCTCACCCTATTCCGCGACCAATTCCTGTGTAATGGCTTTCTAGCTGCTGAATCTCCTCTTTACTAAGAAGGTTCTTAGCATCGAATATGGGAGTCTGGCTCTTATTAATTACTGAGATGTCTGGACGATATTCCTCCGACCAGTTTATGATAATAATAGCATCTACTTGCTCAAGATTTTCATAGGGAGAGTTGGCAAATTTCAGGCGCCTATCAGAACTATACTCTTCGCTCAATTCATTTTTAGCCAAAGGGTCATAAATAGTCGTAATGGCATTGTGTCCCCATAACAAAGGTAGAACAGTATGGATCGCACTACCTTTAGTTCTTCCTGTTCCCTTTTTATAACCGGCACCCCAGATCATCACAGATTTATTTGCGACGTGTGAATCAAAGTATTGCCATAACTTGCGAAAGATCAATTCTTTCTGATCACTATTTATATATTCTACTTCATCAACAATATTGGCAGACAAATTTAAACCTAGTAAGTGTTTTTTTAAAATCTTGGTCTCTTTAGGCAATGTGCTCCCGCCATATCCCCAACCCGCTTTCAAAAACCCTACGCCCAAGCGATCATCTTGCTTCAATAGCGTTTCTACCTCTAGCATGTCCACAGAACAATGATCAGCCAACCGCGCTAACTCATTGATTAAACTCAACTTACTAGCCATAAGATTCATCATACAACTTCGTGTAAACTCAATAGTTTTTAGGGTATGTAAATGGAAATTACTGGTACTATCCATAAATGTTTTACAAACCAGATTTTTCATTGCCGTATTTTCAGTTTTTTCACCTATTAATAATAATCTTGGTTTAATAGTGGCTAAAAAAACTGAAGCTTCATTAAGGAATACAAATGGAATATAGAATACATTTTCTGTATTAAGTCGCTTGCTAATACTTTCAATACGGCCTATCTGCACAATACCGCTTAAGCAAACATCGCAAGTTTGAGGTTCTATATATTTAAGGACTTCTTCTTGTAAACAATCTGTTAATTGATCTAAAAAAACCCAATAAATATCAAACGATGGCTGAGTTAATAGAAAGTTATCCAGCACTTGATAACTAAGACTGCCTTCATCGAGACTTTTTTGCCATTGGTTACACAATGTTTTATCAAACTGGTAGCGTTTTATATGTTCGTTTGCCGACTTAGACAATGCATAAAAGGTAACTGATAACCCAAAATGAGTGAGCGCCATAGCACCGGCTGCCGCTTTAGCATTATTACCAATAATACAAATACTACTGGTTTGTGTAGATGTTTTTTTCATAAGTTATTATCATGCTTCAAAATAGTTATAGGTTGCAAATACGTTTGAGCAAGGCATTCGTTGAGTCGTCATAATCCAGAGTATGCTGATGAATGGCGTCATTTAACTGACTCGCCATTACCTTACCAACTTCTACTCCCCATTGGTCAAATGGGTTAATACCCCACATGACAGACATTACGTAAACTTTATGTTCATACATAGCAAGCATCATACCTAAGGTTTTTGGTGACAGCTTATCAATCAATATCGTAGAAGAGGGTTGATTACCTCGATAGTTTTTATGCGTAGTGGATGTTGTGCTACATGGTTCTTGCGAGCCAAGAGCCACATTCCCAAATGCCAAAACTCGACTTTGAGCCAGACAGTTAGCCAAACTTAGTTTATGTTGAAGTAATAGCTGCTGGTCGATGTCTTGACGATTTTCATCATAGCGATTAATAAAAGCGATAAAATCGCAAGCCACATCTTGTGTACCTTGATGTAAAAGTTGGTAAAAAGCATGCTGGGCATTTGAACCAACTTCCCCCCATAATATAGGGCAAGTATCAAAAGTAACCTTTTGACCGCTTAGGTTAACTGACTTACCATTACTTTCCATCTCTAATTGAGTTAAATAGTTAGGAAAATACTTTAAACGCCCATCATAGGGTAAGACAGCTTGAGCATTTATACCTAAAAAGCTGCTATTCCATACACTAAGCAACCCCATCATCACCGGTATATTATCGGCAAAAGGAGTGTGAATAAAATGCTCATCCATCAAATGCGCACCAGCTAATAACTCACGAAAGTTTGCCATGCCAAGTTTTAATGCTACTGAGAGGCCTATCGAAGACCACATAGAAAAACGCCCACCAACCCAGTCCCATAGAGTCAATTGATTGGCTTTATGTATACCCCATGCATCCATTTTTTTAGCATTCGCAGAGATACCTATGAAATGATTTCTTTTGATACTCTTTTCATCATTATGACTATTAGACAACCATGCTAAAGCAGTTTTAGCGTTAGAGAGTGTATCAGAGGTAGTGAAAGACTTAGACGAAATAATAAAGACAGTGGTTTCAGGATTGAGCGTAAATAACAACTTATCTAACTGAGTACCATCCATATTAGAGACAAAATGGGCTTCAATGCTATTATACTCTAGCCCTTTTTGTATAATCTGCGCTTCTCCTGTCCATTCTGATAATGCCATACAGGTCATTAGTGGCCCAAGATCGGATCCTCCCACGCCAATATTAACGATATCTTTAATTGCTTTACCTGAATAACCTCTCCAAAGGCCAGACGTTAGCCTTTCTACGATAACGCCCATATTATCCAAGCTTTGATGCACTTGTTTAGTAATATCAACATCATCCACAACTAAGCTGGCACCTTTAGGTAGTCTTAAAGCGGTATGTAATGCTGGGCGGTTCTCTGTCGTATTTACTTTATATCCAGATACTAACTTATTAATCGCATCTCTCAAACCCATTTGCTCTGCAAATTCGATAAGCACTTTTTTAGTCGCTCTATCGATTAGCTGCTTTGAATAATCAAAGCACACACCTTCAAAGTCAATTAAGAAGTCTTCTGTTCTCTTATCATTATTTTTAAAAAGGGTCACTAAATCTGGGATTGTATTAGAGTGATCAATCAGCTTTTGCCATTGAGGCGTTAAGGTAGGATTATTCATAGTTTCTATCCAATATGGCATCTAAAAATACTCACTTTCGTTAGCAGTGTTTTTTATTTCTAACAAGTATCTGCTTAATTATTAAAAAAGTCGCTAATCAGCTAGTACTTGTCACTCATTAAAATGTGAGGGTTAAAACATAGACGCTAATTTATGGCGCAAGAACTCATCCAACGGACTCATTACGTCTGTTGCTCAGCAAAATAAGCAAATGCTTGCAAGTAGGTTGACATATTACCCGCATCAAAGCTAGCTCCGATCATGGTAGTTACATCAACTCTTGCTGATGCAATTAACGCATCAATAGCATCTGTCAGTTGGATCTCACCTTTTTTGTCAGGTGCTGTTCTATCCAGATAATCCAAAATCTGATGATCAAACACATAGCGTCCAACTACAGCCAAATTAGAAGGAGCATCTTTAGCCTCAGGTTTTTCTACAAAGCCAGCGACTGATAAACTCTGATTAACTTTAGATTTGCTATAAATTTGGTTTTTCCCATCTAGCCTTGCGATACCATATTTATGGATATTCTCTTTTTCAACAGGATCTACCAATATTTGAGAGTGCCCAGTCTCAGAGAACTTCTGAGTCATATAAGCTAGGTTTTGTTTTGCATAATTGGTTTTGAAGGGGTCAATCACCACATCAGGCAACAACACGGCAAAATCGTGGCCATCGATGATAGGCCTAGCCGCAGCGACTGCATGGCCAAGACCCAAACGTTTGCCTTGTCGTATGCTTGAAATTTTTACATCCTCAGGCAGCCATTGCAAATTATCTGCTAAAGATATTTTTCCGCCATCGCGTAAGGCTGTATCTAACTCGACATTGATATCAAAATAATTTTCAATAGCCTGCTTTTGTGGGTGTGTCACCAGTACAATATGTTTAATACCTGCTGCGATAGCTTCTTCAATCACATAGTGAATAACAGGCAGATTGCCCAAAGGCAAAAGCTCTTTAGGGATACTTTTGGACAAAGGTAACATTCGTGTACCAAAACCCGCTACTGGTATCACTGCGTGTTTTACTTTTCTAATTTTATTAGTCATGTCAAATTTATCCCGCTAAATTCTTTTAACTTTTATTATTAATAAGCACGTTTGCTTTATACTGAGATAACAAGATACCGAGATAATCAAGACTTGTCTCTAAATATAGTATGTACGTACCACCTCTATAAAGTGTCCTAACTCAGCCTTTGGTAGTTCGTTGACTCCAGCAGCTCCTTCACGGCCACCTCCAGTATTGAACTGACTACATATATTGCTTGCCCCATATGGATTAACTTTTGGTGCTCGCAAACTAATGGAATAAGAACCGCTTGCGTTGTCAGTGACTATCACGACAGGCTTATCTGAATGTTTCGCTGCTAACTGATTACCATACGTACCACTAATTCTACGGGCCCAAGGTGCATCCTCTAAGATCACCACTATAAGGTCATTATCAACCAACTGTTTACTTGTCTCAGCTTTCGCAATGTCTGCTTCATAACCTTGCTTTAGCAACGGATACGGAGAGTCTGGGTCCACAATAACATCAAGTGGGCTCTCGTAATTCACTAACCGCGTATAAAGTTCGGCAGGATCAAAATACAAATCAGCGACTGAGTTGCCATAACCGTTATAATTGACCAATACCCCCAGCTCTTTTAGCTGCTGACATTGCGCTTGAGTTAGCCCTAAACGCTCAACATATTGAGTGGCGACACTGTCCAAGCCATCACCATAAATCGCAGCTACTGCCCATAATATATGTTCGTCTTTTAATACATTATTAATTAACAACCCTGTACATACTGTGGGCGCTGTATCAATGACTGACATTAAATTATTATGCTCAAATAGCTTATCAGCTTTATGATGATCACAATAAAATAAGGAGTGACAATGCTCCATGACTCGCTTTACAGCTTCATGGTTTTTATCAAATGATACATCTAATACTGTGATCTTAGACTGATTTGCTAGCGCATTATCAATCTTACTAACTAAAGCAATATCACGCTTTACACCAGTAATAAGTATTTGCTGATCATTAGCAGTGATAGGATGAGATTTTCGCCACTGTATCAAAGAAAAAATACCGTCAGCATCACCATTAAACACATCTATATACTTACTCATTATCGAGTCGCCTATTTGATGAACTTATTATTGAGTAAGTAGTCCACCACTTGGTTGGCGCATTGTTCGATATCATCGCAATTGGTTGATAAATGGATTCTTGGTGAGAGTGGTGATTCATACGGTGAATCAATCCCGGTAAAGTTTTTGATCATCCCATCACGTGCTTTTTGATAAAGTCCTTTAGGATCGCGTTCTTCACAAGTCTTGAGTGGTGCATCAACGAAAACTTCAATGAAACGCTCATCACCGATCAATGCTTTTGCTTGCAATCTATCGGCTCTAAACGGTGAGATAAATGCCGTACTCACTATCAGCCCTGCATCTAAAAAAAGGTTGCTTACTTCAGATATACGACGAATATTCTCCACCCGATCCTCGTCGCTAAACCCTAAGTCTTTATTCAGACCGTGTCTCACATTGTCCCCATCTAAAAGATAGGTGGTATATCCCTTATCAAACAACAGTCTATCTACCGCATTTGCCACAGTCGATTTTCCAGAGCCCGAAAGTCCTGTATACCATAATATACAAGGTTTAGACCCAATATTTTCTTGTCTCTCTTTAGGAGACACACCTGCATCATGCCATACAATGTTGGTAGCTTTACTCATGTTTCATCCTCAGTTTCAATAAAGTCTCTAGTACAACTAGTAATTAAGTATGTTCAATGGCTATTTAAAATGGGTAAATGATAGGAATCATAATAACACAGACAAAAGTGTACACCACCGTGATCAACCCGCCCACTTTTACAAAGTCTTTTATCTTATACAGTCCTGTATTATAAACCATCAAATTGGTCTGATAACCAAAAGGACTAATAAATGAGCAAGAGGCACCGAAGCACACTGCCAAAACTAATGGAAAAGCGTTGACATTCATGCCACTCGCTAAGCTATAGGCAATTGGGAACATCAATGCTGCTGCTGCGTTGTTGGTCAAAAGCTCAGTTATCGCGATTGTGAGAACCATCACACCAAGTAATGTCCATACAGGTGCATAACCGACCAAACTATTAGCAGCAAAGCTGGCGATTTGCCCATCCATTCCTACCGCTTGCATTGCGTTTGCTAAACTCAAAGCACTGACTACAATCAGCCAAATACTCACGGGAAAATGACGTTTCACCTCGTCGACACTAATACAACCTGTAAATAATAAAGCCGCAAATAAAAACAACGATAAATCAAATAGCGATCTGCCAGTGACTACTGAACCCACAATCATCGCTACAAAACCTACCATCACGAGCTTTTCACGCCAGCCCGAGATCATATTGTCTGGTGTTACACCTGATAATATATAAAAGTTTTTGCGCAAATTGTCACGACTAGCGAAATCAGTACCTGTTGCGAGTAGCAATAAGTCTCCTGCTCGCAGGTGTACTTCACCCAGCCTACCACTGACTTGCTCTCCTTCACGGCGTATTGCGACAACAGCAGCATCAAACTTTGCTCTAAAACCAGTATCCTTCAAGCTTTTTCCGACTAAATTAGAGTCTTGCTTAATAGCAACCTCTGTCAACTCTTGAGTTAACAACCCAGTTTTATGCGCAAATAACTTAAGTCCATCAAACTGATCTAACACTTGTATTCTTTTTACATTACCGCTAAACAGTAATTTATCCCCAGCTCTTAACACTTGAAAGTGTGAAACAGGCCTAACCAACCGATCACTACGTATGATTTCTACCAAAAACAAATCGACTAAGTTTCGTAACCCTGCCTCTTCCACTGTCTTACCGACTAAGCTTGAAGTGCTCTCCAGCTTCGCTTCTACGAAGTACTCTTCAACAGCCTCTTCAGGCATCTCTTTTTCGGGTAACAGGAGGCTGGTAAAATAAAGGACAATCGCCCCTAGTACAAAAATAATGATGCCAATGGGGGTTAAGTCAAAAAAGCCGATCGCATCATGGCCTTGCTTTACCCACATACTATTAACCACTAGGTTAGTAGAGGTCCCTATCAGTGTCATCGTACCGCCTAACGTTGCGGCAAAGCACATAGGTAGCAGTACTCGGGCGGTATTCACTTGGGGGTTTTTTTGTATGCTACTTATCATTGCAGCGACAACGGCGGTATTGTTTAATACCGCTGAGGATATACCTGAGAAGGTAATAGTGCGTACTATCGATGATCGTTCAGATTTAGAGAATAAAGATCGAGTCAGATGTGTCAGTACGCTGGTCTTCTCCAATGCATACGCAATAAGGATTAACAACACTAATGTTGCCAATCCTTCGTTTGCTGCGTTGCCAAGTAAGGTGGCGCTATCCACCCATCCTAGGGCAAATACTAGAACAAGCACACCGCCAAAGATGGCCGTAGTATGTTGCTGAAACTTGACAAGCAATACAACTAAGCTCACCAAAATAATGGTCAGCAACCACATGGATAGGGTCATAACATATAAACCTAAGTATCCTTGCCCCTGGCAAAGTCAACTGTTAATAAAATGCTCAGATTAGCGCAAATGGTCTGAGAAAGTGCTACAAATAAAGATAGCGAACAGACTTATAGCTAATGAGTATACATGCTTATCCTATCTGTGACTCCTAGTCTTGTGATTCATACCCGTTAGGGTTAGCTTGCTGCCAACGCCATGTGTCTGCCATCATATCTTGTAAGCTTAATTTGGCGTACCAACCTAAACTATTTTTGGCTTTATGCGGATCAGCAAAACAAGCGGCAATGTCACCGGCGCGTCTAACTACCTCCACATTATTATTAATTAGAACAACACCAAGATATCCGATACCATGACATAATGTTTAGTATCAAGCAACTAAGACAGCATATGTAAAAATATATCTCACACACTACCAGTGAATAACACGTAACACTTACAAGGATTAAGACAACTTCTATAATGACTAAACTTTAGCCTTAAGTTTTTGATATAAGTAATCTTCACAAAAATCAGTTTTTATACCAAACTCTTCTATAAAACTCTTCATATCAGAGAGGTCTAGTTCATACCCATCATTTTTTTCGATTAACTCATAATTAGCTTTTTTATTTAAGAGCTTCTCGAATATATAGACGATATCTAACACCTTGTACCTATAAGGGTTCGCAACATTCAAAATAATAGGAGTGCTAGAATACTTTAAGAAATCACACACTAAATTAGTTAGGTCGTTTATTTCAATAACATACCGATAAGCTTCATCATACAACCTAAACTGTCTTTCATTTAAGATTGAATAATATAAAAAATTAATTAAAGTCTTATGCTCTTTGAGACTACCAAATAATTGAGGCACTCTAAAAATACAGTAATTGTTAGTTGACTGAATTATCAACTCCTCCATATGCTTCTTATGTTGATAATACCTGCTATTTGAATAAGACGGAAAAGACAATGCTGAACTACTAAAATATACAATACGGCCGTCCTGAAGATTTTGTATGTATTTCAACAAAAGCTTTTTCTCTCTAACGAACTGGGTTGGATCAGTACAATTTGAATCAGAAACCCCACTAGCAAAAATTATCAAATTATCATCATCATAACTTTTAAAGGCTGTCGCTATTTGTCCGCTACCTACTATCATAAGTTTCTACACCTCTAAAAAAAAGCAAATAAATTTTATTAGCTTACAACATCCAATAAGCCTTACACTTCATAAATAAAGTTAAACTATATATTTATATTGAACATATTTTTTATAAAAAATACTACTGAAATAAATTATTATCCAGAGTAAAAAAAGATATAAATAGGTAAACTTTATTATCTAACTAAAAAACTACTTAGTTTAGAAAACCCGATGCTAAACTCTTCTAAACTGAGCTTGACTAAGATGAATACTCTTTAACTTTATTACTGATAAACTCACCATTAGGTCTAGCTCTTTGTGCAAGCATCATAAGGTAGCATGCATCTTGTTTTGACAAACGGATATTTTCGTCATATTTAAGAGCTATATCCCTTAATATATTAGCGTCTGAATCTTTCAAATTCATATATTCATAACCTAATATTCCGGAAAGAAGATCTTCTAACATTAATGCAACTTCAGTTATAGGGACGCACTTTTCATTAAGATCAATATCTTGGGTAGTAGCGGGCGCTTTAAAGAGATATTTACCATCAAAATATTTATCAAAAAATCGTTTGTTAGAAGACTTAAATCTTTCTGAAATCTCACTGCTCAGCTCGTCATTAAACCTTCCTAATTTTATTTTATCACAGTTACTAACAATTGATTTCAAGTGACCATTCTGAGTATTTATACCTTTTCCACTACTATTGAATAATGGTATCGATGCGTTAATTTTTCTGTATAATACACCCTCAATAAAACTTAGCGATTCATTAGCACCATTAAGGTCATAACAGAGATCTTTATAATGAACACCTATATTAATAGAATTAATAAAATCCATTCTCAAATCAGAGTTTAAGAACCGCTCTCTGTCATACACTTTAAAGATACAATTTCCTAATCCAAAGATATCTGACCATCTATTAGCTATTTCATAAAAGTTATAATAATACGTAGTCTCACTGATGTCTTGCTGAAACTCTTTGAAATTATCAACTGAGGAAACCTTTAGAGCTGTACTATACAAGCTCTGGCGCATAGCAGACTGTTCACGAAAATAACAAATAACTTTAACATTCTCAAAGACCTGATATAGGAAATTCTTAAGTTTAACAATTGAATCTGCATTAACTAATCTGCTATGAAAGTGCTCAGAAGTTATGATCATATAATCATGATTTTTACTGGCTTCATTGATTTCTGAGCATAACTCCTGTCTGAAGTTTTTAAAAAAAACATCCTTTTCATGTTGAGTGTCAATTCCTTTAGTTCTAAACCAGTCATCGAAATGGTCCATAAAATAACATACTAACAGCCTGTTATTTGGTTTTCCCAAAAAATTACTCAGATAAACTCTATTCTCTGATAGTTTATCTTTATTGTAATAAAGCCAATTTTGTAAAACTGTGGTACCTGTTTTCTCTGTACCAATATGTAAAATACATTGCATTTAATTACTCTCAGGTGATAAAGAACTTAATTTCCATAGCCTATCAAAAAGCAAGTGTTAGACTAAAATCAGGAATTCCAAAATAATATATACTTAAAAAGCGACAAAGAAGTTTTCAATTATCCACTATAAAAGCTCATGTTCATATGAAAAATCAAAAATTTCTATCAGTTTACTTATAAAACCTCTAGAAGGATTGTCCTTTATTCGATTTATTAGAGGAATTAAGAAGAAGTCATTTCTATATTTATCTTCATTGACAAAAGATAAATACCTCTCTGCATTACCTGTAAAAACTACATCTGGGGAACATCTTTCTACTACTTCATAATGAAAGAAAGGTGTTCTACAAAAAATAATTTCAGAATAGAAGTATGAAAGTTCGTTTAACATATTTCTGAAGAAAGAGTCGCCAAATATTAATAGTTTTTTGTCCCAGATTGCAGTTTCATTCACATAAATATCTATAATCCCGTTATTACCACTGACCAAGCCATTTGTGTGTTTTTCTACATTCGGATTGACATAATTTAATTTAACTTCCGTTATTTTTTCAGTTAATTTACTAGACAAATCCCCTACAAAACCTTTTTGAGCTTTAATAAAATCAACCTTATCTATTTTAAATTTTTCTATATAGTTTTCCTCAATTATCATTTTAGATAGAGCGATCTCATTTCCTTTAGCACTTAAATGAGTATCGCCACGTAAATAACAATCCTCAGCCTCTTCAAGATTAAACTCTATAAAATTTACTGGTTCAGCATTTATTTTTAACTCATAACTTGACTTATATAGAGAAATAATATCTCTATCAATATTGCTTCTTAAGCTATAAATCTTGTCAGGGAAGATATAATGTTGATAATCAATATTTAACTTTTGACAGTAGTCACTACGAGATTTTATATTATTCCAAAAATTATTAATTGAAACTTCACTGGGTTTTTTGCCTGTAAAATAATTTAGCACATCATGTTTACCCTTCTTTAAAAACAAGTGAAAACCCTTGCCTTTTAAAATAAACTATTCACTTTTTTCAGCCCTTACTAATCTTTCATACATCTCTTGACAAGCTAAATCTATTTGGCTACTTATATTTACATACGACCCTTTCATTAAACTTTCTGTATTAAGTCTATGGTTTTTTTGAACAACTTCTATCCCATTTATATATTCATCAATCTTGTTTTGTATGTAATTATTCTCGCTCACGAGCCTTTCATATGAAACAAGTGATATTCTAGAATCTTTTTCAAGACCTTGATCAAAGTATAGTTGATTTCTCATCAACCACATGAGCGCAACTGACTCTTCAATGGACATATCAGGATGATAGAACTTATTGAAAAGTTCATAGCAATTATGAGTTAAACCTTGAGATCTCCAGTTATTCTCATTTCTATTAATGATTACTTTAAAAAAGTCCTCCGCTGTCCTATTAGGCCACTTCGTTATATTTGATGAAATCACATCTTTATAGTTCCTAAAAGACCAGAGCCCAAATGAATCTTCAAAGAAATTTAAAATTTTATCGGCATTCTGGCTCTCAACCAACGGCTTACAGACAATCAGTCTATACTTCTCATCAAGATTATTAAATATTTCTTGAACTTCATTGAGCTCTTTTAATCTAATAGTTTGGCCTGCTTCTTTGTAATCCTCCTTATTAATCGGCACATTTGTTTCAGCGTAGTGTTTAACATTAGGGTGCTCACCAATAATACTTGATAATATAGACGTTCCAGAACGTTGAGCACCAAAAATAAATAACTTTTTCATAATTACGACCCATATGTATAATAAAACTTTATAATTTTTAAATAAAACTAAATATCAATTATTCGTACGGTAGGATTTACAACAAATATTGACTGAATAAAACACATAATACTGATTAACCAATAAGATATATCTTTAATAAATATAATTAATTAATATCGACTAAACTTAGTAGTTAACGCATTAGGCAATTAAAAGCTTGCAAATTTATTAATTGCTCTAGAGGTTTTACAAAGCATAAACCGCTTAAATGAGGTATAGGAGCTTTACCCAAAAAAATTGGAAAATTTACCAGCATAGCAGGACAAATTTAGAGGTTTATCGTCAGCAGTGTATAAATAAAAAACTAGAGCTTCAAATATTACATTCAATTTTTTATAGCATGATATTGCAATCTAAGTTAACCTTATCTTTTAAAAGATTAATTTAATTCACTACCTTTTTATTTAAACCATTTCACATAAACAAGGTATTAATAACACTAATTTAACTTATTAGCTGTGAATATAATTTCCGATACTCCTCGATCATAATACTCATCTCAAACTTTTTGAAATTACGACCTGAATTTCTTGATAAATCTTGATATAAGTTATTATCTTCGTATAATTTAATCATAGACTCCTGTAAATCCCCAACATTAACTGTGTCATTTTCTAAATCTAAAATTATCGCCCCATCACCTACAGAGTCACATGTCATATTTACAATTTCGCCAATATTGCTGGATATGATAGGCTTAGACTGAGCCATATACTCTATTAGTACCAATGGCATGGACTCGCCAATAAAGAAGCTGGGTAACATGCATACATCTGATATAGAGATATAATCTTCTACATTAGACACTTGACCTGTAGAATGAATAAAATCGTAATTATATGAATCACTTACTACTTGTTCATATTCCCCCGATCCCACTAATAACAAATCAAACTTATAACCCTCTCGATTAAGATTAGTTATCGCTTCACACGCAACCCCCCAACCTTTCGACGAAATTGCACGGCTTACTAAGCAGAAGACAAATGCATCTTCACGTATGCCCAACTTTTCTTTTTCTAAAGATTTAGGAGTTTCTGCCTCATACCCGTTTAATATTTTAGTTATACTCAAAGGTTTCTGATTAATAACATCAAAAGCCTTCATATTCTTTTGAGCAATATAGACCCAATGATCGACTTCAAACTGCATTTTGATAAATTGAGCTATAAAATCACCATCTGTATCAGGATGCATTACTAACGATTCGTAACAACCATGCATCGTCACCACCCATCGTACGCGTTCAGGAATTTTCATGAAGTTTTCATGTATATATTTATCTGCCCACCATAATGAACTATGTATAATATCTATATCATAAGTAAGACATACATCATTTATATTATTAGACAAATTAATAATGGGAATCTCAGGATTTATCTTCTGGATAACATTTTTATGGGATTCGTATTTATTAACATTCAGTAGTACTACACGCCCCCCTAACCCCATCCATGCATTAGCAAGTCTAATTGCGAATACTTGCCCCCCCTCCAGGTCCTAAATCACTAACAACTACTGCAATATTGGGCAAGATCTTTCTTGATATAAGTAGATTTTCTCTAACTTTAGCTATGTATTTATGATCATAAAGTTGATCTACAGTTTCGTGAAGATGCGCAAACCTATCAATTTCATTATTTATTTCAGAAAACGCTCTAATTAATAGTTGTTTAGAAGTCTTAAATTCAGAGAAAACATATTCTGAAATAAGTTGGCGCTCATAAAAATACTCTTTAGTACCTTCGATTTTCTTTACTTGTGATGCACTATGTCTTCTAAAATAATTTATTGCACCAACATCGTAGGCAAGCTTACCTTCTTTCAAGCACTCCAAATATATCAACCAGTCGCCACACATTTTAAAAGACTGTGCTCTAGCTAAAGTGCTACCAAACGATGATTTTCTTATTAGTAAACCACTTGCATTAATAAGTGTACATACTGCTCCTAGTTGTTCGTTAACTTCTTGAATCCCTTGAATTATATAAGAGTTCTCAAACTTGTTAGAGTGTGCTTGCTCAAAATATGAATCAAAAGCGTGTTTCTTTAACTCGCTCTTTTCATCTATCATTTCTGTTTTGGCAGAGGCTATATTTACTAATTCATTCTCAAAATAAGGTATTAAAGATTCTAGAAAATTCTTGCTACAGCTATCATCTCCTTCAGCGATCCAAACTATATCAGATTTTGCAAGCTTAATACCTTTTTCCCATTGTACAAATGGAGAACCAGAGTTTTTTCCATTACCAATCAACGTGAGACGAGGGTCATTCAAGTATTTTTCAGCTATTATTAATGAACCATCTGTAGAGCAGTCATCTAACGCTATGATTTCTATATCCTTCAAGGACTGATTTAAGATTGATTGAAATCGCTCATCTAGAAATTTTTCATGATTATAGAAAGGAATTATGACACTTACTGAAGGCTTATAGTCCGTATTTCCTCTAACAGCCTCAAAAACTTCGATCATCTTTATTTCAGTAGTATATGAAGATAACAGCCTATGCTGAGCATTTTTCCCCAAAATATTTATTAAGTCTCTATCTTTCATTAATTCATGTATTTTCTGTGCAGTTAGTGCAGCATTTTGATCATCCAAACAGATCCCAGCATCCGTTTTTATAAAATCATCTATTCCAGTATTGTTTTTAAAGCATATTGTAGGCACACAATGCTGTGCAGAAAGCAATACTACTAGTGGGAAAGGGTCTTCACGTGAAGATAGGAAAAAGATATCAGCTGCAGCAAGTAACAAGTCTGCGTTTTCCCGGTGCCCAACGAAACTAATATACTCCCTCTCTCTAGGTGTTAAACTTAGTTCTAACTCTTGCTTATCTTCGCCATCACCAATCCAAACAAAGTGAAAGCTTTCATTCGTTATTTGTCTCAGCTCTCTAGCTGTCTGCAGAAATATATCCGGTCCTTTTCGCCAATAAGCAGTTCCGCAGCCCATTACGACAAAATTACTACCCTCAATATTTAACTGCTTTCTTGCATATTTTTTTAATGAATTGCTACCATATTCATAATCAGCGACTGGAGTGATAAATGCTGGTATTGTTGTTATATCAGACTTATCAATATGATAAGTCTGATATAATGCATTAGTAACGTGTTTCGACCCTGATATCCAATGAGTTGTATGTTTTTTTAATTCACTCATCTCATCAGGAAAAATACTGAGAACTTTCTCCATCTCATGAATATTTGAAATTATTCGACTATTCACTGGTAAGTTATATTGTTTAAGCAACTGAATATATCTGCCTGAGACAACGGTACTTAAATATACAAATTCAAACTCATCTTCTATAAATGCAGAGAAGCTATCGAAGTCATCAACCTGTTTGTTATACAGTGTGTATACTTCACCGTATAAAGCGTAATCACGGACCATAGGACCCATGTTCAGTAGCAGGATTTTTACTACTCTATCTGTATGCTCAGAGAACCATCTTACAACATCTAATAGAACCTTTTGAGCTCCAGCAGTTATTCCATCATGACCAACAAATAGTAAGCTTTTTTTAAGTTTAGACTTGTTAATTCCCTCTGCTTTTCTCAAAGGCCTATATGCACGCCCTTCGTTGAAGCCAAACTCTCGATAATGCTTAAATGCTGATAACTTAGCCCCTCTTACATCAGCATTTAATTTATAATATAATTTCGGATCAAAATACTCATTAGGCATTCGACCTTCACTCTCACCAAATTCATAATAATGTTTTTCAGGATCCATATTTGCATCACTGACATCTGGATTTTCTTTAAAATAAAAATCTACATCAAAATCTATACTTGTCATTGATGAAGACACTTCAGATTCCTGCTCATCCACACCTTCAACTGACTCAATAAGGATGTCTTTTGCAGATTCTTTATTATTATGGGTCTGACATTCTATAAAACAGTTTAATTTATCTTCTAAACTTGTGGCACTAACTACCTTGTCTATTTCTGGTGTCGTAATAGATCCATTTGGTCTACGCTTCTCATGGATACCTCTTTTCAAATAATGAAAAAAAGGATTCACTCCTGCTGCTTTCACATCTTTATGCTCTTCTAAGTAAAAGTTGGTATCGAACCATACACAAGGATTTTTACCTTTAGACCAACCAGATGCAAAATAGTGCTCAATTAAATCCCCCTCGGGTGTATCACTCTCATCAAACTGAGAAAGATAATATCCATCATCAAAAGCATTTAGCGGTTTAATAAACTCAATTTGAATTTTTAGTTGTTTGTTCAAAACCTTCCACCTTAGTTATAAATTGATTTATATATCGAGCAGGCTCTGCAAAAGACGTGCTTGTTTCTACTTCTATTCATGTAAGTTAATTATCATACAAATAAGTAACATCGACCAATTATTCGAATATAAGGGAGCTTATATATTGTAACATTATTATATTGAAATGTTATTCGAAATACTACTCAACATTATAGTTTGCCAAGTTTACCTCTACGGTTTCTTCAGCATAGCTCATACCTTCCTTTTTACAGTATAATGTAAAGTTAAATTCAATAATTTTTACTGTAAATCGCTCAAGCTGTTAATAATCAGCAAGTCTTCTTTCTCTTCGAAGAACTGCTCATATTCATCAAACTCACTCCAATCAGTAACAAAGATAAAGTCAATCTCTCCAACGCTCTCGACAGCTGTATAGTCATACTGACTGTCTCCAATAAAGACAGCAGGTGACTTAATGTTACCCTGCTCGCGCTCACGACTCATAATGACTTCCTTGCTATCAGGACTACCGAATATACCACCGTCAAAAAACTGAGCGATATCACGCTCAGCAAATAGCTCACGAAGCTCAGCTTGATCCCCGCCAGATACAATTAGCCATATACTGTCTTTGGTTTTTTCTCGCAATTCAGTTAAGCCTTCTGCTATCTGACAGCTTCGCAGACCCTTATGTACTTCTGCTGCATAGCTTGACAATAGATTATCTAAATTTGGTTGATCCTTTGATTGCGCTAAATCCTCTTCATTGAGGTTATCGATAAACCACTGAAACTTCTTATAACGAGAGATACCACCACGCTCTACGTGATACTTGACCAAACGCTCTGCGGCAGCTGGGCCAAATGCTAAAGCCGTATTATAGAAAGCTTGAGTCTTGACTTTATTAGAGTTAAGCACCACCCCATCACAGTCGAAGATGATGGTTTTATAGTTATTGAGCTCCATAACCATCCTTTCTCATTGCGCTTTCTACTGCTAAAACATCTTCTACTTTATCAACGGCCAAACTACCAGGGTGTGTTTCATACATAAGAATCGACTTATCTGCTTCTAGAAAACGTAAAATCTCGATATCTTCACAGGCTTCTAACGTACTTTTTCGATCAAAATTAGAAAACCATAAAAGCTCTTCTTTAGTAAAGGCATAAATACAAACCTGTTTCTTGTAACCGGTAGGTGCGTCCTTAGCTGCTTTAAAGCCTGGGATAGCACTTCTTGACATATACACTAGCTGATCATTTTCTGTGGTAATTACCTTTGGAATATCGACACTGTTAGGGTCTTCCGTTTGGCTTAACCAGCAATAACCGTTAATAATAGAATCCATATTCTGTTTTTTTAACTCAACTGCTCGAATGATATCTTTAGGATTAATGATGGGCTCATCACCTTGCACATTAATATAGATATCTGCATCAACCTGTTGAGCGGCTTCTGCTAAACGGTCCGTACCTGTCAAGCAGCTATCTGATGTCATTACAGCCTGATAACCCGCGCTAATTACCACATCAGCGATACGATCATCATCTGTTGCAATATACACGTTATCATGACCTACTGCGTTTTCGGATAACTCTGCGACCCACAGAATCATAGGCTTACCCAAGATAGCGGTTAGCGGCTTCCCTGGAAAGCGACTTGAAGCGTATCTAGCAGGGATAATTACAACAGCTTTTGTCATTTCATTTACATCGCATAGATGGATTGAGTAGATAGATTGTAAGTAGTGGGCGTAATTGCAGTGATTGGTAAGTCTGAAGACTCTTTGTATAAACGTAATACTTTCTTCATCTCAATAGCTCTTGGATCATCAGCATTATAGCCATCAAAACCTGCAATCCAGATACGATTAGCTTGTCCCGAAGTGATCGCTGCTAAGGCATAGCAAACTACTAAAGAAGATGGAACCGTACAATAATCTTTCTGAAAAGCAAACTTGTCTTGTTCAACATGAATACCAAAATCTTTAATCTCTTTTTTAGAGAGTTGAGACTGTAAATCTTCCGGTAACATTGAAAATGGTGTGATAAGAGGCTGCGGCAATGATACATGCTCCTCTACATCTGCTAGAAGTCTAACTGGATGACAAGCGATACGATAGTCGATTAGCTCAGCATCAATACCTGTTTGAGTATTCATAGCGATCACAACAGGCTTATTCGCTTTAATATAGTTCTCTAAGGAATTTCTATGGCGTAAAACACCAGGACCCGCGCCTAATAGCAGCACATCACGATTAGCAAAAGCTTCTTGGGGAGACCAACTACCTTGTGGTTCGGTTGAATAGAACTCTCTTGCATTATTCAAAGTAGCAGTACTAAACTTCTTACCACCTTCATTACGCAAGTAATCAATAACGGCTAATAAGTCCTCTTCATCATAGCGACTATCTGCCATCATAGACTGGATATAAGAGGGATGAATGCCGTACTTTCCTGCTAAGAAATAGTATGGATTAGAGCCCCAACCATACTGGATTTGCATCGGCTTAAAGTACTTACGAATGATGGTCATCAATGGAACTAGGTTGGTTGGTTTACCACGTAGCTCTGCTACTTCTATAGCGAGCTCTTCAGTTCTTGCGTTACCTGGACCACGACCCATACCGGTCACAGTAGCATCGACCCAAGTGACACCTTCTGATATGGCACATAATGTATTCGATAGGGCTAGGTTTAAGTTATCATGGGTATGAATGCCAAGTGCTCCATCCCAATGCGTACGTAACCAACCAATAATCTTAGAGACATCATCAGGTTTCATGCTGCCCATGCTATCAGCAAAATAAAGCGCGTCTAGGGGATACTCTTTAGCAAGCTGTGCAAGCTTAATCACTTCTTCTTCGGTACGGTCAGCGATTTGCATGAGGTTAAAACCAACGCGGTAGCCCCTGTCTGTTAGCCAGCTCACAGCCTGCAATGCCCCCTCAAATTCATAGACATGACTGGCAATACGTACTAAATCTACTGGTGACTCGTCCGCTGATACAGGAAAAAGGGCTTCTAGAACTTCCAGCTGGGGGATGTCACCTACTAATTCAGAAGCATTAACCATAACACCAACCGTTAAGCTATCAGGAATAGGTAAGCTATTAATGAAGTCGTCTGTGGTAAAGGCTGAGGCTCCTTTAAAGCCACTATTTTTTAATGAACGCAGACCAAGCTCAACTATATTGACCCCTGCTGCTGCCATGGCCTCTAAATACTCTTCGATGACCTCCTGAGAGAAGTCCCATGAGTTATAATAACCACCATCTCGTAGCGTGCAGTCTAATAATTTAATTTTCTTTTCCATGAGATTATCCTTATTACTACATTATAAAAGAGTCGCTATGTAGTCCTTAGTCTATAATCCTAGAGATTTAAAATAGCTCTTATAGTATTTAAACGCTTTGTTAAAATGCTCGCTATTTTCAATATTCATATTAGCTATTGATTCCTTAGCGCAGATAGCGTTTAAAATAATCACACCAAATGTTTTTTTTAAAATAGGGGAATACTCTAATATTTCAATATTACGCGTCATAAACACATCATAAGCATCATCTGCTAATAAACGGTTAGATAACATACTCCCCCAATATGGAATTTGTTTACTCTCTTTTTTTTCTTTCAAAGGTACAAGTTTATATATAGCACGCACTGTTTGTGCAAAACGTTCTTGAAACATATAATTCGATATCGCAAGAGCACAGGTCTTTTCTAAAGGGTCACCAAAATCAGCAAAAGTATCCACAACTGACCATAAACTACGAACTGCTAAAACCTTACTTAGTTCTATAAAGTTTTTAGTATAAAATTCCTGAAAAAACACCCAGTCTTTATCCATAAAGGAATATTCATGCCCTTTGAAAACACCCCGCGAACTATAAGCACGTTTTCCGCGTCTTAGTCTGATCATCAGTATTTTAAATGCTATCAGGTCAGAATTGACTCTGAAGACATCTAATACGTCTTTATCTTGACAACTAAAGTCCCTTCTATCTGGAATTTGAAAGCTTTCAAATTTATTTCTCCAAATAATCGCATCGCCACAAAACTTAATAGTAGTCATCACTTTAGTGCTATTAGAGATAGTTATTAGATAAAAATTACCTTCTATATTCTTTGGTAGTATCTTCTCAAACGAGAAACCACAATAAAGGTTACTACAAATGCCTTTATCAACCACGCTTTTTCTATGCTTTCCTAATGTCGTAACATATTCTTTTCCCACACTATCCGTAATCTTTATCTGTGTACTGACATCATCAGTTGCCACCCAACCTGTTAGGTTGCCTTGGTGATAGTCTATACTGTATTTCATATTCAAACCTCGACCTCTTCTATTCTTCAATTTTTTAAATAATGCAGATTATCAGCTTTAAGTAAATATTTGCTAGTACAAATCATCTCCAAATCTTTACGCGAAGAAATACTACAACTCTTAAAGAAGTGGAGCAGTTTTTAAAAAAATATTTCATAAGTAATTATTAACAAGTTTATTTAATAGATTTTCTCTCTCACCTTTACACTCTACGTTTTCAAAATTACTCATCAAATACTTTATTTGCTTCCAGCCAATTTCTTCCAGTTGCTCAGCTGAGCTAACAATATTTTCATTATCTTCAGATAACAATATTAATTTTTGAATATTTATATTAGCTCTATGAGAAACCCATTTAACATCCTGAATATTTCTCTCTATTACTTCTCTAGTCAAATCCTTTGATATCTCAAACTTATTTTTAGCCAGTGGTTTTATTAAATTTATCAGATTTAGCAACTTATCATTTATATCCTGACTCATGACTTGATTTCTTATATAATAGTTATTAAATACATAACAAACAGATAGCTCCTCTAAAGACAATGATTGATTTGACGAAAGAGACTGTACACTTTCTTTTAACCCTATAGCACTTACGAAGTCTGTTACAATATCCCTACCTATCAAACTTTCCTTATCAAACAGCCTAACCATAACTTCAGACTGACCAAAAACCCGATCGAACTTGCCAATAATATTTTGGTAGTTTGGATATAGGTTTCCTGAACTTAGATTATCAAATTTATTACCACTGGCTCCATTTTTAATTATTTCTTGAAAGTGGCTAGATATGTATGAATGCGGAGGACGTATGTAAATTATAACTTTAATAACATCAAAGTAACCATTTAGAAAAATTTTTAGCTTTTCTAAACTATTATTCGGAAGTACTGAAATATCCTCACCTGATATTATTACATCGTTTGATGAACTACTAATAAAATCGTCTATGATAGTAATTGCCTCGTAATTAAATGCGAGACAATCATAATAGTTTCTACTACTTCTACGATGAATATGATAGTCAGTAGGGTTTTCAGTAAAAATTGAGTAAAAAGGAATACTATGGTTTTCAGAAACAGCTTTTAAATAGGACTTGCTACTATTAAACTGGTGGCGGCTAAGTGATGCTTGAATACTAGTGGAGCCTGTTTTATGCATACCTACGTGTAGATAGCACTTTTTAGACGAGTGCTTTGAGGATTTTTCTTGATTTACATAAGAATCAAGTAACAGCTTATTTAAAGATGCCTTTACTACTGGAGTAGGTTCAATAACTGTCGATGTCGATAGTTGTTCTACTCTCAAGTTAAATATATCTATACTTTCATCTATATTAAAATTTTCAAATACAAAACCACATTCCCCAGTAGGATGCAATCCTTTCTCTTTCAAATCTGGTCTTAGTAAATCAGCTACAGTTTTGGCTATTACTTTATCATTATGTTTAAGAACTAATTCAACACTTTCTTCATTACCTTTCTCAAATACCCAACCACTAATTCTATTAGATCTAAATACATCTACTTTTCCTAAAACCTGCATCTCTATCTCCTAATAAAATATAGTTCGTTTTCTTAGTATTTTTTTATATATCTTTGGCAAATAAAGACCTAAATAATATAAAATTCATATAATTAAAGCTGATTAATATTAAATATTTATATATTAATAGAAAAATCTTCTCTAGCTTTAGTTAAATTCGGGCTGTAGTGAGGATCTCTATTTAACAAACTTGGCCAAGTTGACTTCATATAATTCATTTCTTTGTTGAACCTAGCTACTTTTTCTGGATTGTCCTCCGCACCACGACTGATAGACTCATGGTGATAGAGCTCCGCATAAGGCGTCCATAAATTACGATAACCTGCGCTGTATACCCTCAAGCAAAAATCTACATCGTTAAAGGCTACAGTGAGGTCATTCTCATTTAGACCGCCTACTTCATTGTAAATACTTCGTTTTACTAATAGACAAGCTGCTGTCACCGCTGTCAAATCTTGTACTAATACCAATCGATGAAAGTAACCTACTGACTCTTTTGGGAAGTACTTATGAGAATGGCCCGCAACGCCACCAAGGCTGGTAATAATTCCAGCGTGCTGTATTTGGCCGTTAGCATAATATAGTTTTGCTCCTACACATCCAATTTCAGGGCGTATGGCATGCATGACCATTTCAGTAAGCCATTCAGGGTTAATGACTTCCACATCGTTATTGACTAAAGCAATGATTTCACCGTCTGTATGCTTTACGCCAAAGTTATTGATCGCCGAGTAGTTGAAAGGTTGGTCATAACGTATCACGGATATCCTGTCATCTTCCGCCTGAATCTGCTCAAAAAAGTCAAACGTTTCTTGCTTCTCGCTACCATTATCTATGATTAAAATATCATAGTTAGTATAGGTTGTTTTTTCTAATATGCTACGTACAGCTTGTTCTGTAATGTCTTTGCCATCTCGGGTAGGTATTAACATGCTAACTTTAGGAGAAGGGTCAGGTATAGGCCAATCTACTTTATAAGTGTTTGGAACTTTGCCAATATCTACTTTAACGCCCTCAGGGCCATTGGTGTCAAAGTAATCCTGTAATGCTTTAATGCCAGCATCTGTTGTGTATGTTTTCTCACCTGCATCAGAAGCGGTAGAGCCCTCAATAGCACGCCAATGGTAGAGCACTTTGGGAATATGAATGATTCGTGACGCATCTACATGTGGTAAGCAGCGTAATAAAAGGTCATAATCTTGGCTACCCTCTACTCCGACCCTAAACCCACCAATGGCGTTAATCAGTTTGGAATCATAGACGCCTAAATGAGAAACATAGTTTTGAGAGAATAGTAAGTCTAGATTCCAGTCACTCTTAAAGTGTGGATTTGATCTTACTCCATTTTTGTCAATCTTATCTTCATCAGAGTAAATAATTTTAGTATTGGGATTTTCAAATATGGCTTTTGCACAATGATATAAAGCATGTGGAGACAACTTATCATCATGATCTACCAATACGATAAAACGACCAGTAGCTATCTCAATTGCAGAGTTTGTCGCCTTGGAAATATGGCCATTCTTCTCTCGATATACTATCTTAATACGCTCATCTTGGCTCTCATAGCTTTGTAAGACCTCCCTTACTCGCGTATCAGGGGAGCAGTCATCTGCAATGCATATCTCAAAGTTAGAGAAGCTCTGGTTAAGAATTGAATCAATGCACTCTCTTAAGTACTTTTCTTCTGTGTTATAAGTTGGCATTACAATTGAAAACAGAGTCGAAACTGTAAAGTGATTCTCTAAAGCCTGTATCTCTTCATAAAAGAGTGCTTCATCCACCTCATTAGTAGCGATCCACTGCTCATAACTACCAATCTGCTCATTACTTTCTGTAATGAACTGATCATACTGCTGATATAATTTTAATAAAGGTTGATCGACATCACTTAGCATCTGCCTAGCTTGTAGTAATACCTTTTTGAAGTAATCAGCAATCGTATGCTCATTAATCGTCGTAATTTCAAAGTCAAACAAGCTAAATTCAGTTTGGGCTTCTAATGGATCAAAACGAAGAGAGACAGGTGGCATTTGTAAAAAAATAACACGTTCGTTAAGGCCTGTATTTAATGGAATACGTACCGTATGCTCTTCGGAATAACCTTCGCCATAATCAATATAAATCTTTCCTAGCTGACCTACCAAGTTGGTATTAGCAAAAATGTAAAATGACAAACCATAAAAACCAGGATGGAACCCTTCTATACTCTTATTAAGCGTAAAATACGGGTCATTATTCTTTGCTATGAATATATTATTTTTTTGTTCTAGCTCTTTTGCTACAAAATCATTTTCAGTCAATAACACATTATCTTTATAACTATTCAGCAGGCTACTTTTATTTTGTTTTTTTGCAAGAAGTTGTTCTAATTTATCTGTAGATACGTTACCGTCTTGCTGTAGAAGTGCCTGTTTTAAATTGAATCTTACCATATCCTCAATGAATGGATACTTATGAAAAGCTTGGACATATAGCTGAATTGATAATTTGTAATAGCCAAGTCTTAGAGCAGCATTGGCTTGATAGAAACAATTATATTCATTCGTATTATCGGCGAGAGTTTGCATGATTCTTTTTAATACCTTTTATTATTTTGGTGCTCCACTTTGGAGTACAGAGGACTGATTGTGCCACTTAGCTTTAAAAATCTCTCGGTTTTGATTTATATGGCTTTTACGGCCTTTGGTCTTTGATCTATGATGATAAACAGTACTTTTTGCTTCGTACCATAAATATTTTTCAGGGTATTTTTGGCGAATTCTGAGACATAAGTCCATGTCCTCTTGGCCATTAATATACCAAGCATCAAACCCCTCTAAAGCAGCAAAATCATGTGATTTTATCATTAAGCAAGCAGCTGTTAACGCCTCACAAACAGTAGAAGTATTTGCTTCACTGCTGTCTTTATTATCCCCTTCGAAGCGACACCTTCCAAAGCCGTCCTCCCCGAAGTACACACCTGCACACTGAACCTTATCATCAAAATACAAAAGCTTAGGTTGGACTGCAATAACTTCTGGATTAATCATTGCTTCTTGAAGATATCTTAGCCAGTTAGCCGTAACTTGAGTGTCATTGTTTAAGAATACAACTTTATCTCCTTGGCTTTTGCTAAAGCCACAGTTGCATGCTATAGAAAAATTTAAGTTGCGAGGTAAATGTACAATATGCACCTTACTGCTCAAACTAGCATACATATCTAAAATAAAGCCGTTAAATTTTTTGCTACCATTATCAATTATGATCACTTCATAATTGATATTCTGAGTATATTTTCGAATTGACTCCAAACAAGCTAAAGTCAATTTAATGTTATTAAGAACTGGAATTATAATTGAAACCAGTTCTTTCTGGCGCGGTTGTTGACGCAGCGTAGGCCAGTTCATCATCTTATACTCTAACTGTTTAAGCTCAAGTGGTCTAACTCTATTAGCAAAACCATTGAATTGTCCTATTAGTAAAAAATGTAGATAAGCGTGGCTATTACACTCAAAATTGACACCGACATCTTTAGAGTACGCTAATACATCTAATAGGGAAACACGTTGTAATATTCTAAAATTATCAATTAAATGTTGATAGCTATGCATCAGCTGCTGAGTAGAAACTTTATTGATGGCAAAAGGATGTTTACTACTATATACCAAAAAACTATGGTTTGATTTTAACTGTGATGGTAGAAACAAACCAATATCACCTGACTTTTGAGCAACTTTAGTCACTAATCTCTCTATCGCGTGTGCTATTTGACCATCTTTTGCAAAGGGCTGTTCAAACCATTCCTCTTTTTCAATCAAGTCATGCGCTGCGTCGGCGAAATGGCGAGGCTTGATCCAGTATAGACTCCCAGCAAAAAAGCCCCAGTCATCATCTATATCAACCTGCCAAAGCTTAGCTACCTTTTCAGCATTACTCTGGTTATTGAGCATTAAATGCTGGGCTGACATGAAAAAAGGCATTATGCCAGCCATAGTCCAACTTGGGTTAGCACGAATACACTCAAGTGTTTTAAAGAACACTTCTGGAGTACCTATCAATCCTTCATATAAACTCTCAAACCAAATACAGCTAGCCTGATTATCGCAACTTTTAGTATGCAACTTAAGTACCCAGTCATATGCTTGTAGACTAGGTACTAATCGAAAAAAGGGTAGCAAGTCCATTCCATAATTAGGCTGGTAATGAACCTTCGCTTGGCTCAAATCAGTAGCAATAATTGTATGAATTTCTGGCTCAGAGCTGTCATTTAAGGTGATATGTACGTCAACTTCTATATCCGCTATATCTATATCGCATACTGCATTTATGCGGTCAGCCATAACCTGAAATTGTTCTGCATAAAAAGCATGAATAACGATAGCAACTTTGAATGTATTTAATTCCAATTCTTTATCCACCTGCCAGTTATTACCTATCGATTTAGAGTTCCGTTATAGGGTTTGATAAATTAAAACTTAGGTGCTTCAGAGAAGCTTAAACCAGCTTTATCTTTATCGGAAAGTGAGACCTTATCACTTTCAATAGGCCAATCTATGCCTATACTTTTATCATTCCAAAGTAACGAATACTCATCACCAGGGTTATAGGAATCAGTGCACTTGTAAACAAACTCTGCTTGTTTACTTAGCACAATAAACCCATGAGCAAATCCAGGTGGCACCCAAAGCATTTTTTTATTTTCTTCGCTAAGATGTTCTCCAACCCACTTACCAAAAGTTGGGGACTCAGCGCGCATATCTACAGCAACATCAAACACTTCTCCTCGCACTACCCTAACCAGTTTTCCTTGAGGCTTCTCATATTGATAATGCAGACCTCTTAGTATGCCATACCCTGAACTACTATGATTATCTTGTACAAAACGATAATCACCACAATGCTTTTCAAACTCAGTTTGGCGAAAGGTTTCCATAAAAAAACCACGTTCATCACCAAATACGCTTGGTGTCATTAAAACAACATCAGGTATCTTTAATTTCGTATATTCCATAATACATAACCCCCAGTAACAATAATTCTATTCAAATGTCATAAAATAAAATAAAAAATTAATATTATTTCTTATCTCTATGTTTAAAGAAATAAACTTCCTTAGTTAATTCGAAAGGTAGCTTTAAAAGCTCTCTAGGAGAATTAATACTTTCAATTGCAGCTAATCCAACTCTATAGGTAAGATGCTGTTTCGCTTTTTCTGCTTCTGCAGCATCTATGTAGCTCTCCAAGGGTGGTAAGTCGTGTTCTTCGGTTTCTTTAAAACTATTATATTCTTTCAATAACAGCTTAGGAAGTTTAGCCACACCTTTGGGCGTTTTAGTACTTTGTATAATGAGACGACCCAATCTATATGGAAGATCATCTTCAACTCTCTGACGAGCACCATAATAGAACTTATCTGGCTTCTTAAGTAAATCTGTTTCCTCTTTAGTAAAATGCGCCCTTAAAAACAGAAGTTCTTCCTGACTTTTATGAAGTGCTTCAAGAAAAAAGGATATTTTTTCGTTACTTTGTTCTTTAAAAGTTTCTAGGCGAGAGCTCATTTCGTCTATTTGGGCAGTTAGCTTTTCATTCTCGGCATTTTTATCTGAAATTACCTGTATTAAACTCTCACACTTTTCTTTCAGATCTCTTTCAACGTTGAGATCAGTTTCTGTTATATTAGGGTATCTTTCTTTAAAGCGAACCTTTCTTTTGTGAGCCATCACTCTTTCCTGTCATTTCCGAATTATTTTTCATTCAGCACTTTAGACAGCTACTTATCTGTTAAGCAGTCTTAAAAGATACTGGCCATATTGAGTCTTTCGAAACTTAGTACCTTCCGTTTCTAACTGTTCATCATTAATCCAGCCGTTACGCCAAGCGATTTCCTCAAGACTAGCTACTTTCAACCCTTGGCGATGTTCGATGGTCTGTACATAACTACTTGCTTCTAGTAATGAATCATGAGTACCAGTGTCTAACCAAGCAAAGCCACGACCAAGTTTTTCAACATGTAAATCGCCACGTTCTAAGTAGGCATTGTTCACTGAAGTAATTTCAAGCTCACCACGATCTGAAGGCTTCACTGATTTAGCAATAGAGATCACATCATTGTCATAGAAATATAAACCTGTGACAGCATAGTTTGATTTAGGAGACTCAGGCTTTTCCTCGATAGAAATGGCTTTACCAGACTCATCAAATTCAACCACACCAAAACGTTCAGGATCATTGACTAAATAGCCAAAGACAGTTGCCCCCTTTGTTCTCTGCACTGCTTGTTCCAACTGAACTGAAAAGTGTTGGCCATGAAAGATATTATCTCCCAGCACTAAGCACACTGAATCGTCGCCAATAAACTCTTCACCTATAATAAACGCTTGCGCTAAACCATCAGGCTTAGGTTGTATAGCATAGCTAAACCTAACACCAAACTGTTTCCCACTTCCTAATAGTTTTTGATAAGCAGGCATATCATCTGGTGTAGAGATGATAAGAATCTCAGAAACTCCAGCCAACATAAGCACTGAAATCGGATAATAAATCATAGGCTTATCATAGACCGGCAACAGCTGTTTCGAGATGCCCATAGTAATGGGGTGCAGTCGGGTACCTGATCCACCAGCCAGTACAATACCTTTTGTCATAATAGTGTCAGCCTTATTGGTCGTGTGTTATTTTTAGAAGTAGTCAATTTACTTATTGAACGTTTAAGCATCACCTCTTGAATGTTTAGCTTTGATTCATCTCTAACCACTCATCAAGCGTCAAAGCAAGCTGGCTCTGCCATGTTGGCATTGATAAACCGAATGCAGACTCAATTTTATCAAGACTCAAGCGCGAGTTTAGAGGACGCGTCGCTGGTGTTGGGTACTCTGAAGACTCTATTTGACCCAGTCCCTCTTCTTTTAATGCTAACTCTATCCCTTTTGAGCGAGCACCCTCAAATATCGTCTTAGCGAAACCATACCAACTGGTATAACCACTAGGAGCTAAGTGATAAACACCACTTAGCTCTTGCGCCTTATTAGATACTAATATTCTTTGTATACACAGTAAAGTGACTGTCGCAATCAAGCGAGCAGGTGTCGGTGCCCCTATTTGATCATTAACAATATTGAGTCCCTCACGCTCTTGACCCAACCTCAACATACTCCGCAAAAAGTTATTACCACGTGCGGCATACACCCAACTGGTTCTAAAAATTAGAAACTTCGTTGCGGTTCTTTCAATGGCTAAGTCACCCTCAAGCTTAGACTGACCATATAGATTTTGAGGACTGGTTGGATCGTCTTCACGCCAAGGCGTCTCTCCATTACCAGGATAAACGTAATCAGAAGAGTAATGAACCAATAGAGCATCATGTGCAACACTTAACTTAGCTAGGGTCTGCGGTAAATCTCTATTTAAAGCAAAGGCATTGTTCTCATCTGTTTCTGCCTTATCAACTGCCGTATATGCAGCAGCGTTGACAATAATGTCAGGCGCTAGCTCATCAATATGCTTATACACAGCATCAGAGTCTAAAAAGTCCACGTCACCACGACTGACTGTGATAATAGAACCCAAAGACTGTAACTGACGATGTAACTCAAAGCCAACCTGCCCTGTATGTGCAAGTAGTACTATCTTCTTAGCCATTATTTTTTCGCCAATTTGTTGTTGATGTCTTGGTAAGAGCCATCTTGGATAGACTGCCACCAAGTGGGATTATCCAAATACCACTGCACTGTTTTCTTGAGACCTGTGTCAAAGGTCTCATTTGGTGTCCAGCCAAGCTCTTTTTCTATCTTCGATGCATCAATCGCATATCGAACATCATGCCCTGGTCTATCAGTAACATAAGTAATCAAATCTTCGTAATTTGAAACACCTTCAGGCTTATTAGGTGCTAATACCTCAAGATGTTTACAAATCGTTTTGACAACTTCGATGTTCTGCTTCTCATTGTGACCACCGATATTGTAGGTTTCACCAATATCACCTGTCGTTGCCACTAAAACTAAAGCGCGTGCGTGATCTTCAACAAACAGCCAATCTCTAATTTGTTTGCCATCTCCATAAATCGGTAAAGGCTTTCCTGCTAAAGCATTTAATATCGTTAGTGGAATCAACTTTTCAGGAAAATGATAAGGACCATAGTTGTTTGAACAGTTCGTTATCAACGTCGGCAGTCCAAATGTACGCTGCCAAGCTCTGACAAGGTGATCTGAAGAAGCTTTACTTGCTGAATATGGACTGCTAGGTGCATAAGAAGTCGTTTCAGTAAATAAATCATCAGTCCCTTCTAAATCACCATACACCTCATCTGTTGAGATATGGTGGAATCGAAACCCAGCTTGCTTATCATCACTCAAACCTTGATAGTAAGCTCTAGATATCTCCAACAGGTTATAGGTACCTATAACATTGGTTTCAATAAATTCTTTTGGACCGTCAATAGATCTATCCACATGACTTTCAGCCGCTAAATGCATAATAATATCAGGCTGAAATTCATCAATAATAGACTGACATTTCTCAAAGTCACAAATATCTGCTTGTACAAATTGATAGCGCTCAGAAGCCTCTATATCACTCAAAGAAGCCAAGCAGCCTGCATAAGTCAACTTATCAAGATTTAACACAGTGTGGTCTGTATCGTTTATTAAGTATCTAACTACTGCCGAACCAATAAAACCTGCACCACCGGTGACTATAATTTTCTTTTTCATAATATATCTAATTTATAATTTAGCTATTGTATAAAAAAACCGCATTCTAATAACTGATATTCATCGCTATCTATTATTGTCATGTGGTTTATTGTCCATTTACACTATCATTAAGTTACTTAGCTGAAGCACCTTTTAACTCAACCTTAGCACGATCTTCTTTTGCAATCGTTGCATAGTAATCACGAAGAATTTGTAAAACTTCTGGGCGGCTGAAGTTTTCAGGAACGTCTTGATCTTCAGACAAGGCCTTACGCAGCTTAGTACCCGACACTTTAACATGTTGGTCAGCATCATGTGGGCAAGTCTTGGTTGATGCCATTGACTGGCATGCATTACACCAGAAAGTCCAATCGATTTTAATTGGTTTGGTTTTTAAAGCATTTTCTGGGATTTGATCAAAGATATCTTGAGCATCAAAAGCACCATAGTAGTCACCAACGCCTGCATGGTCGCGGCCCACAATCAGCTCAGAACAACCATAGTTTTGTCTAAATAATGCGTGTAATAGCGCTTCTCGAGGGCCTGCATAACGCATGTCTAGCGGATAACCCGACTGAATAACTGTATCTTTTCTAAAGTAGTTATCAATTAATGTGCCAATCGCTTCTTGGCGTACTTCTGCAGGAATATCACCTGGCTTTAAAGCACCTAATAGAGAGTGAATCATCACACCATCACAGATCTCGACCGCGATTTTAGCTAAGTATTCGTGTGAACGGTGCATTGGATTACGTGTTTGGAAAGCAGCAACTTTCTTCCAACCTTTTTTCGCAAACTCTTCACGTGTTTGAGTTGGTGTCATATAGATACCAGCATACTCCGTTGGGAACTCGCCTTGGCTGAACACTTCAACACGACCTGCCAAATTTACATCAGCTTGTTCCATGACTTTTTTAACGCCTGGGTGGTCAGTATCTGTTGTACCAAACACTGTTCTGCATTCATGCTCTTTATCAATGGTGTACTTCTCTTCAAGCGTTAAGATACCCATGATTTCGCCATCTTCGGCTTTCAGGGCAATTTCATCACCAATCTCAAAGCCTTCCGCTTGCTCTGAACTGGCTGATAATGTGATAGGAATTGGCCAGAATAGACCTTCATTCTCCCCTGATTTCAGCTCCATGTCATCACAGACACCTTGCCAATCCGCTTTGTTCATAAAGCCGTCTAGAGGAGTGAAGCCACCAATACCAAACATGATTAAATCACCACGCTCACGTGAACTCATTGTAACACTTGGTAATGTCTCTGCTTTTCTCAGAGCATTTTCTAGCATTTCGCCTTCTAGCAAAAGAATATTTAGGGCTGGGCTACCATGTGGCGTTACTAAGTTATCAAGAGCTTGTTCGATATCGTTCGACATAGATTACTTCCTTTTTTGAGGTTAGATATATGATTTGAAAAACTTATAGACTATAACTTATAGCAATTAAAAAACCACGAAATCTATTATAAATGACTTAATTTCAATTAGAAAATACTTGTTGAGTTGCTTCGGACATTCCTTAAACATGACTCTAGTAAAAATGACCTATGCTATCAAATCCGTAGACCTAAACTTGGGAGATTTTAATCAAGCGGCCTGACGATAATGATCAAACCACACCTGTCTTGGCGACTTCATGCCTAAACCCTTTTGAATCCTAGTCTGGTTATACTCAAGCTCAATATATTTAACAATATCGCTAATGGCTTCCATCCTTGTTTGATACTCTTGGTGATACACTAGCTCATTCTTTAACACGCCCCAGAAGCTCTCTATAGGGGCATTATCGTAACAATTGCCCTTACGGCTCATTGAACCTTTAAACTTATGATGTTCGATCAAATTGCGATAGTCATGACTGCAATACTGACTGCCTCTATCTGAATGCACGATTAAGCCTTTATTGGGCTTCTTATTCCTAATCGCCATATTTAGCGCGTTACAGACTAAATCTGCTGTCATTCGCTTATTAATGGCATAGCCGACCAGCTCTTTGGTATAAATATCTTTTACCCCTGCTAAGTACAGCCAACCCTCAGAGGTCCAGATATAAGTGATATCACTGACCCAAGCTTGGTTGGGCCGTTTGGCTTCAAAGCTTTGCTCTAATAGGTTTGGATAAATTGGTTTATTGTGATCTGAGTTAGTGGTCACTTTAAACTTCTTATGACGCTTGCATTTGATAGCATACTCTTCTTTAATACTTCTGATCATGTACTTGCTAATCTTATACCCTTGAGCCGTTATATGGGCTTGTAGACGCTCATAACCATAGCGCTCTTTTGTCTCAGTATGAGCGGCTTTAACCAGCAATAGGCAATGGTTACGATGTATTTGCTGATCACTGATACCACGAATTATCCAGTCATAGTAGCTGGATGGTTGAACCTCTAAAACAGCACACATCCGAGTAATACTAAAGAGTCGCTGATTGGCTTTGATAAAGGCGTACTTCACTAACCGTTTTTCGCAAAGTACGCCGTGGCCTTTTTTAGTATCTCACGCTCCTCTTCAGCTATCTTGAGCTTACGCTTGAGTTGTTTATTCTCTTCTATCAGCGCCATAAGCTCAGGATCATATTGTTTGGTGCCCTTAAGCTTGCCCTGATTGGCTTTATTCTGCCAGTTGGTTAGGGTCTGCATCGGTATGCCAAGCTTTCTTGCTGCGGCGCTGATATTGCCATTATGCTCAGCTATGCTTTTGACGGCTTCGGCTTTAAATTCTTCGCTGTATCGTGCTGTTTTTTTAGTCATGGTAAACTCCTTATCGAGTTGTTAGTTTACCAAGTTTTATTCTACGGTTTCTTCAGCATACCTCAAAACTATGATATATAATAACCATTGGGATTCATGCTCTGCCAACGCCACGTATCTTGACACATCTCAGCAATCGATAATTCAGCTTGCCATTCTAACAACGTTTTCGCTTTATCGGCACTGGCATAACAACTGGCAATATCACCTGCTCGACGACCTGTAAACTGATAAGGAATAGCCTGTCCAGATACATTAGAAAATGCAGATACTAGCTCTAATACAGATGTACCTTTGCCAGTACCTAAGTTAATAGGTAAAAAGCCTACTGAGTTTTGCGCCGTACCATCTTCATTTGGTCTGGTTTGTTTATCTAAATAATTTAACGCAGCCACGTGACCTTGCGCCAAATCAATAACATGAATAAAGTCACGGACACCTGTTCCATCGACAGTAAGATAATCATTACCAAAGATACTGAGCTTATCAAGTTTGCCCACGGCCACTTGAGAAATATAAGGCATCAAGTTGTTAGGAATATCATTGGGGTCTTCACCAATCTGTCCTGATGGATGTGCCCCTACTGGATTAAAATATCTAAGAGCAATCAGGTTCCAGCTGTCATCGGACACAGCTAGGTCTTCTAATATGTATTCGACAGCAAGTTTACTTTGTCCATAAGGATTGGTACAAGCGCGCTTCGAGCTCTCATCGATAGGCAGAACTTCAGGGTCACCATAGACAGTGGCAGATGATGAAAAAACTAAATTTTTAATATTATATTCTGCCATAACTTCTAATAAGTTTATGGTACCACTGACATTATTATTATAATACATGAGCGGCTTAGCAACTGACTCACCAACGGCTTTTAAACCCGCGAAATGAATGACGCCAAAAAAATGGTGTGCAGCAAATACCTGTTTGAGTGATTCAGCATCTCGTATATCACCTTCGATAAACTCAATAGGCTGACCAATCAGCGTAGAGACTCGCTTGATCGCTTCAGGGCTACTATTAGATAAATTATCGTACACGACAATATCATAGCCCGCTTCATGCAAAGCAATACAAGTGTGAGAACCAATATATCCAGCGCCGCCTGTGACTAATATTTTTTTACTCATGAAATAATCCAATAGTTTTTTGAACTCTTTTTTCCAAAATAGGTATTCATCTTTATTTGTACATGCAACTATACTGGGAACGATAAACTATTGCCAACTTAAATATCCCTATAATGTATATATACTTCCCTATTATTAATCTAAGCCAATCATTTAAACAATCAACATAAGCCATTAACCATATTATGAAATTCAACACCTACATTCAGCCACTTTTATCGGGCTATTATAAACAGTATCGGCAGCCAAACCAGCGTTTAGCGTTAGTCGTCGGTATGCTGCCATGGCAGGATTTGGTCGGTTGCTGGGTATTAGAGTCGTCACATATCCAAATACAACGGCACTTCGATCAACGCTACTTTGAGCTGTGGCTAAAGCCATTTATCAATCGCGTTAATCCAGTTATTTATATCTGGGGTTATAAAGCACCTGATTATTTTATTGAGTATATACGCGAGCAAGGTCTAGATATCTTCTTTGTAGAAGATGGATTTATTCGTTCTGGCCCTGATGATGAAAGTGGTGCGCCGCCATTATCAATCGTGATGGACAGTCAAGCGCCCTACTTTGATACCACTCGTCCAAACGACTTGACTGATCTTATCGCCAGTTTTGATTTTGAACAGGATGGTTATGATGAGGCGTTGGCACAAGAACTATTGGATTATTATATATCGCATCGGGTGAGTAAATATAATCATCAGCCTTATGTCGATGTCGTACCCATCTATGGTGTTAAAAATAAAAAACGTATATTGGTATTAGGTCAAGTGCCACATGATGATTCATTAAAATACGGTGGCGGTATTGGTATTACCCTACTTGATGTGGTTAATCGAGCTATTAACGAGAACCCTAATGCACAAATCATCGTCAAACCGCATCCGATGACCCTCAATGATTCTTCTATCGTTAACACCCTAACTGAGTTAGACTGTATTATTCTCACTCAGTCTATTCATTTGGTCGATGCTTTAGAGACTGTCGATCATGTCTATACCATTACTTCATTAGGTGGGTTTGAGGCGTTGCTTAGAGGCAAAAAGGTCACCGTATTAGGGCGACCTTTTTATTATCAAATTTATTTAAATCCAACGATGCTCTTTTATATAATATCTATTTATATAAAGTATTAGTAAAAATCTACTCTATAATCAATATTGAAATAATTTAATAGCCACACGTTATATAAAATATATATTCTCAAATTGTTTGAGTATTTTAGTATGAGCTTCAATCATATCAATCCCTTTAGTATTTCTTGTATGATTAATGAGGTTACTTACTAGTGTATCTGCAATAGAATAAGACTTACATCCTGGAGAAAGAAGAGGTGAGTAAACGAGAGCAGAGGAAGTTATACCAATAACACCTTGTACTTTAGATACTTTAACAACCTCTTCTATTAAGAATCTAGATTCTTGAATAACTTTAATTCTACCTCCTGTCTCCTTTTCCATTTCTATAAAACCTGCTAATACAAGTTCATGCTCTTGCTTAGGATGCAGCTTTATAAAAACAGTTGAATCATTGCCTTCTAACAATTTAAGAAGACAACCTTTTACAATAGCTAAATATTCAACTCTATTAATACTAAATTTTTGGCTTAAGTACAAATAATCCTTACTTTTAATATCATATTTTCTTATGATGGATAAAGCATGATCGCTTTCATCTTTAGTAGGTTCTTCAAAAGATAAGTAGTAATTATTTTTCTTAACATTAAACTTCTGGTCAGTTAATTCTGGAAAACTAGTGTAAGACTCATCAAAATCTATAAAAGGTTTAGAAAAACTATCAAAACTTGAATTAGGATAAAATCCTACTAGTTTAGATTGCATTTCAGGACTAAGGTATATTTTCTTAGCAAGTCTTTTTGATTGAATAGTAAAATCTTTTATTAATTTATATTTTTTATACGTTCTTTTAAAAATCTCTGTCTTACTAACAGTATCTTTAGAAAGCCTCTTAACCAAACTAAAATCCAACTTTCCTGAATTTAAGTCGTGTTCATCAAGGCCAAGTCGATAAGTTCCTAATCCTTCTTCAATCAAAATAACTTTTGATCCTGATTTTTTCGCAATACTAGCTAAGATAGAGTAATGATATTGAAAGCTATTTAAATAAAGATTATTTGGATTTATTTTACATATTAACTCTTTATAATCACTTTCCATCTTTTTTATATTTTTTAGTTGCAAGCTATTAGGATTATTAGGTAGTTTAAGAAATAGAACGCTATTAAAAATAGATACTTCATAATTATCATGTATAGCTTGGGGAACAGCCAGATTAACATCTGTATATACAACTACTAGGAAGCAATTTTTTATACTTTTCTTTTTAATAAAACCCGTTATATGCTTAAGCTGACCTAGATTCGAAATAACGAAAAGATTATCATGCTTCCCAGCATATACTGTATTAGCATAATATTTTAGAGAACTCTCTTTGCTAAGGTTTAAACTCATGATAATTCCAGTAAATTTTTATGTGAAAAATTCAGTTAATATGAAAGCATTTAAAGTAAACTATTAAGATCAATTTCAGGATTATTATACAAATCCCATATTTGATCAATTATATCAACAGTTTGACCGCCACCCAATGCTTGAAAATCTTCATCTTTAGTCTTGTCTAAACTAGAATAAGTTGTTTTTAAATCTTGATAACTTCTACCATAAGGAATAGTAAAAGGAATGATAGTAGCATGGCCTGAATAATGAATTTCCTTCTTGTGTATACCTGATTCGTTAGATATTAACTCGACCTCTAGTTTATCCATTTCATATCCATCACCATACACAATAGTTACAGTATCAATATCTCTTTTTATAATATTTTCAATTTTAGGCGCTTTGACTAGAAACATTTCAGCAATTGGATTTATTTCACATATACTTAGAAAACGCCTATAACTAGGAATTACTAAATTAGTATTAAATGGATATAGTTTTACCTGAGGGGAAAATGCTAAACATTTAATAGGAATAGACAGAATACTACTTAGCTCTTGATAAAACATTAAAGCTCCAGTACCTCCTTTAGATGCACCTACTAAAGATAACTCAGTATAAACTTTGTCTTTAATTATATTATTAATTAGTTTAACTATATCTTTATATATATATGTGTAATATGAAGATGTATTATCACCTATATACAATATATCAAATGAAGAATCGAATTTATATCCTTTTAATGCAAATTTTGAATGAGGAGACACTACAACTACAAGCTTTTTATTACCTTTATCTACAAGCTCATAACCGAAAAAATCTTTGTTACATCCTTCAGTTAATTTTTCCCATGAATTTTTGGTATTATCTAAGCCTTTAAGGGAAAAAGTCAATTGATCAACTAAATCTAAATCGCCATTTAACTCTACAATAATCTCTAAGCATTTATTAGATTTTTTATAGCTGCCTATAGAATAATACAAGTATGATAATTCTCTGATCCATAAAACTTTTCTATTTTTAATAGCTAACTGTAGGACATCATCTATCTCCTTCTCATTCACTATCTTATTCAGACGTTTCTTAAGCACTAAGTGTTTATGCTTAGCCGATTTTAAAGTAGGCTTTATACTTAAAGCTTCATTATAATAATAAAATGCTTTCAGGATATTATTTTCTTGATAGTATGACTCACCTAAAACCTCATTTAAAAGATAGTCTGTTTTAAAATAATTTTTACTAATTTTTCTAGAAACATTAATTGCATCGATGAATTTCTTTTCTCTGAAAAAAGATATAGCCAAAACAGCAAAGATATCATCTATGTCTTTATCTAAAAACTCAAAATTCGTATCTATATTCCTAAAAAAATATATAACATCTTTATACATATTTTTTTTGAAAAGATCGACAATCTCTTTTTTTTCTGAAAGCAACAACTCAGTCTGATTCATCTTCATGATAAAACCTTAAAAATAATGTTTATAAGTACTCTAGCGCTTTTTGAAATTCTTTAATTTTTTCTTTTTTAAATATCAAAACAAGTAAATGAGGATGCTTTATACAAATTTTAAGAATAAAAAATCTAATATTCAGAAAATCTCTATTATTTATATTTAAGTATTCAATCCTCTTATTGATACAAATTAATTCTATATTTATTTTTGGCTTCTTAACTCTTTGGCTATACCACTGTTGGTCTTTATTATCTAAACATTTTTTTAAATTAATATTTGCTAATTTTAAATTACTTTTTTCATAAAACTCTTTAGCATCATCATCCATTAACTTACAATCAATTAAATAACTTTTCTTATTATTAATTAAGCCTTCTACAATAGCCGAAGATGAAATACTAAGGAAATAGGACGCTCTATTAATACTTTCTAACTCTAATTTATCGATTACTTCAACATTAGCATAGAGATTTATTTTTTTTCTTAGCTCAATAAAAAAAGAGTCAGTCGAATTATTTCTCACCTTGTATTTGAAAGCTATTTCTGGGTTAAATTTAATGATAGTATCTAAACGCTCTAAAAATACTCTTCTGCTTTTCTTACTATTAAGTATTTCCGTTTGTTCAAAGAATATAGCTTCTTCATAATTATCTTTAGCATCATTATAGCTATGATATGAATCAATCCAACTCATACCATATAATATGCCATTATTGGAACACCTAAATAATCTACAAATATTATTGTATAGCTCAAAGTCAGCCTTCGAATTCAGCCATACTTGATCTGCATTTAGACGACTTATAAAAGCATCAAGTTGATAATGACTCACTATACCTGGAAAGATCGATATCACTTTAGTATCTGTGTCTTTCAACATAGCAATTGTGCAATTTAATAAGTATCCTCCTAAACAGGCAATTACATAGTCATATTCAACTAAGATACCTAAGTCTTCTTTAGTAATATAGATTATAGAACAAGATTCGTGACTACATTGAACTTCTGCATCTATCCCTATGAAAGTAGCTTCACATTTGTATTGTGCACATACTCTTAAGGCTGTTGATTTAACAGCCTTAAAGTGAGAATCTCTTTTGAATAAAAAAGCAATTTTCAATGTTTAGCTCACTTGATTATTCTTCAACTGCTCACCTTTACTGATACTAGTCTGAGCTACTTTACCAATTAATGAATCATATTGGTCAACCAAAAAATCCCCTGTTCCAGGACGACGTACCCAAAGATTTTCTTCAGTTAATATTTCACCTGCTTCAATATCTTTGTACGCAACTACAGAGGCAAAAGCAAAATCAATGGTTGACTGCTCTTCAGCAACAGCTCCTTTAGAGCCACCACGAGCTTTGGCAATAGCTTTACTTCCTTTAATGAGATCAGCCATACCATCTGAATCCATAGAACAATTAATGTCTGGACCAGCTCTATCAAAACTATCGGTGAAGTGACGTTCTAGTATGTTAGCTCCTAGCGCTACTGCACCTAAGCACGCATAATTGTCTACACAGTGGTCAGACAAGCCAATAACAGCATTTGGAAAAGCCTCTTCTAGTTCAGTCAGTGCACCTAAACGCACTAACTCGTATGGTGTTGGATATACATTAGTGCAATGCAAAAGCGAGTATGGAACTTTCGCAGCTTCTAAGATATCCACAGACTTACGAATACTTTCAATACTATTCATACCAGTCGATAAGATAATAGGCTTACCAAACGAAGCAACAAGCTTAATTAGCGGATAGTTATTACATTCACCCGATCCTATCTTGTAAGCTTCCACACCCATACGTTCAAGTCGATAAGCAGCTTCTCTAGAAAAAGGCGTACTGATAAACAGCATTCCTTTAGACTCAATGTACTCTTTAAGAGCAGTTTCATCTTCTTCATTTAACGCACAGCGTTCCATGATCTCATAAATAGAAACATCAGCATTTCCGGGAATGACAGATTTAGCTTCATCCGACATCTCATCTTCTACTACATGCGTTTGATGTTTCACCATTTCCGCACCTGCGCGATGTGCAGCATCAACCATTTCTTTAGCTACTTCCAAAGAGCCTTCGTGATTGATACCAATTTCCGCAATAACTAACGGTTCGAAATCATAACCTATATTGCGATTTCCTATTTTAAAACTTGGTTTCATAGTAATTTACCTTCAGTAATTAAATTTGCTTTTTCTAGATCTGCGTAGTTATCAATATCAATAGACTCATTCTCACCCATTTCAAAAAAACTTGTAGGGTGACTAAAAAACGAATTATTTTTAATTAACTCCTTAAAGGAGCTAATATAAACCGCACCATTGACACGTAAAGCTTTTGGTAACTTCTGTCTAGGGGCTTCTAAATCTGACATTTTACGTATAGGTGCCATTTCGCCTTCACTATTTTGAACAAGAACTTTATAAGGGTGGTGATCGCATAGTGTTACAGATACTACAGAACCTAAAAAAGAATTCTTTTTATATTCATCTATACAAGCTTGTATGTCACTAACTTGGCGCAACGGACTAGTAGGTTGTAAAAGTACACATATTTCATCAGCCAACTGCATATCACAGTATATATCTTTTATAACATCAATAGTTTTGGCACTATCGGATGAAGTAAGATTTCGTCTTCTATGCACTTCGACATCATATGACATAGCTTCTTCTACAATACTCTCGGAATCTGTAGAAACAACTACCCTACTAATACCATTTATCTGCTGTGCAGATTTTATAGCCCGAGCTAATAATGAAACACCACCTACCAATTGTAAGTTTTTATCTTTAATACCTTTTGAGCCACCACGAGCGGGGATCACTGCTACATACTTCATATATATTCCTACCTTTAAAGATCTACAAAAACTTTTTGAACAGGAATATCCCACATTCTTTCGCTATCTATATGAGACTGAAATAGCTCTGTACTGTTTCCTTTACCAAACCAAGTAGACTTTTCGACATTGAGCTTATCTATTTGAGTAAGTACTCGCTCTATGTCTTTCTCTGAATAGCCACAATCCAATACAGAAGGTCCTCTAAAGCGAGAATTTTGTCGAGTACCTATGTTTACGCTCGGCAAACCGTAAAAAGGAGCTTCTCTCACACCAGCACTGGAATTCCCTATAATAAAGTCCGAGTTTTTCAAAAGAACTAAAAAAGACTCAAAATTAATTGATGGGAAAACTCTAAAATTTTCACGATCTTTATAGTTATCAATCACATCAAGTATTTTTAAACTACCGGGATCATTATTAGGATAAATAACTACATAATTCTTACCAGATCTATCGAGTACTTCGAATAGGTTTTCGGTATACTTTTCAATATCTTTTTCCTCACTCGTAACAGGATGAAACATTACGATGCTATAGCGAGAAAAATTAATCCCATAATGACTTTTTGCTGTTTCTAAACTAGGTAAACTGCCTGATTCCATTATGTCTAAGTCAGGAGAGCCTATAATAAATATAGACTTTTTGTTCTCTCCCATCTGTATCAGTCTTTGCTTAGCTTCATCATTAGCAACCATATGAATATGAGAAAGCTTAGTAATTGAGTGCCTTATAGAATCGTCGATAGTTCCTGAAAGCTCTCCACCCTCTATATGACATACACGAATATGATTGAGAGCTCCTACAGTAGCACCAGCTAATGCCTCTATTCTATCTCCGTGTACAACAATCATGTTAGGATCTATAGAATTAACCAACCGTGAAATAATACTTATTGTGTTGGATAATACTGAACACATAGGTTCATCAGTATGCTGATTTGATATTAAGTAGCTATTCTTATAGTTCTGCTTTTTCACTTCATTAAACGTCGAGCCATATAGTTTCATCATATGCATACCTGTCACTAGGACGTGAAGCTCAAACCCTTCCATGCTTTCGACTTTATCCATTAAGCTTTTAATCTTGCCAAAATCTGCTCTTGTACCAGTTACGAATAGAATTTTTTTCATTATTATATTTTCACTTAAGTAAAATAAAAAGACACCCCATTGTAGGGGTGTCTTTATCATATTTCAATATAGATTTAGTAGTTTAACTGTAGACTAATGCCTATCTTACCAACCAGTAACTTCTTTCAGCTTGTCGCCAAGCTTAGATGGGTCACGTGTATACGCGATGCCAGCATCTTCAAACGCTTTGAATTTCTCTTCAGCAGTACCTTGACCACCAGAGATGATAGCGCCAGCATGACCCATACGTTTGCCTTCTGGAGCAGTAACACCAGCGATATAACCAACAACTGGCTTAGTTACATGGTCTTTGATGTAAGCAGCAGCTTCTTCTTCAGCAGTACCACCGATTTCACCGATTAAGATGATAGCTTCAGTTTGTGGATCCGCTTCAAATAGCTTCAGTGCGTCAATCTGGTTCATACCAGGGATAGGATCACCACCAATACCGATACAGGTTGACTGACCAAAACCAAGCTTAGTAGTTTGAGCTACAGCTTCGTAAGTCAATGTACCAGAGCGTGAGATGATGCCCACTTTACCTGGCAGATGGATATGGCCTGGCATGATACCGATTTTGCACTGACCTGGAGTGATAACGCCTGGGCAGTTAGGACCAACCATACGCACGCCGTCTGCTTCTTCGATATAGCGCTTCGCTTTTAACATATCGATCGTTGGTACGCCTTCCGTGATCACGACGATCAGCTTCACGCCTGCATCTACCGCTTCAACGATTGAGTCTAGGACGAATGGCGCTGGTACATAGATAACTGAAGCATCGGCTTGAGTGGCTTCCATGGCTTCCGCCATCGTGTTAAATACTGGTAGGCCTAGATGCGTTTGACCGCCTTTACCTGGGGTGACGCCACCGACGACTTTAGTGCCGTATTCGATCGCTTGTTCAGAATGGAACGTACCATTTTTACCAGTGAAACCTTGTACCAATACTTTGGTATCTTTATCGATTAATACACTCATTATTTATTCCTTGTATTCGGTTGTCTTGTAATAGCAATTTGATGAAGTATTGATCGTTAAATATTAACCATCAGTTTTATAACAACAAACTGCTATTACGCTTTGACTACTATGCTTAATCACTTACATTTAAAGGACTATGCCTCAAATATATTAAGCTTTTACAGCATCGACAATTTTTTGAGCCGCATCTGCTAGGCCCTGAGCTGAGATCAATTTCAGACCAGACTCTTCTAGGATTTGCGCGCCTTTTTCAGCATTGTTACCTTCTAGGCGTACAACAACAGGTACTTTTACGTCAACTTCTTTAACGGCAGCGATAATCGCTTCTGCAATCATGTCACAACGTACGATACCGCCAAAGATGTTGATTAGAACACCTTCAACACTGCTGTCTTCTAGAATGATTTTGAACGCTTCAACCACGCGATCTTTGGTTGCACCGCCGCCAACGTCCAAGAAGTTAGCAGGCTTGCCGCCATACAGTTTGATGATGTCCATGGTAGCCATTGCAAGACCAGCACCGTTGACCATACAACCGATGTTGCCTTCTAGAGCAACGTAGTTTAGGTCGAATTCAGCGGCTTTTAGCTCACGCTCGTTTTCTTGCGTTTTGTCTTGTAGCGCTGCGATTTTAGGTAGACGATATAATGCGTTTGAGTCGATACCGATTTTGCCATCAACACAGACGATTTCGCCATTTTCGCGAACGGCTAACGGGTTGACTTCAAGTAATGCAAAGTCGTTTTCGACAAAAGCATGATAAGCACCAGTCATAATTTTTACAAACTGGTTGATCTGCTTGCCTTCAAGACCTAGCTTGAATGCAACATCACGCGCTTGGTAAGGCATAAGACCTACTAATGGGTCTACGCTTACTTTAAAGATTTTTTCTGGCGTCTCGTTAGCGACTTCTTCGATATCAACACCACCTTCGGTTGATGCCATGAAGGTTACGCGACGCGTAGAACGATCTACAACGGCACCAAGATACAGTTCAGTCTGTACTGGGTACATATCTTCTGCAACCAATACGAAGTTAACTGGTTGACCATCAGCGTCAGTTTGGAACGTGACTAGATTGGTACCGATAAGCTCTTCAGCCACTTGCTTAGCTTCTTCACGAGTCTTAACCAGCTTAACACCACCCGCTTTACCGCGACCACCAGCATGTACTTGCGCTTTGATAACCGCAATGTCTGTTGGTGTTTTATCAAAAGCAGCTGCAGCTTCTTCGCCGTTATACGCGATGATGCCTTCTTGAATGGGCAGTCCGTAGCTTTTTAATAGCTCTTTTGCTTGATACTCATGTAAATTCATTGATTGTATCCTTTATTTTTTACAATTAATAAAAAGTGAAAACAAGTACACAGCAGCGATTTTCTGCTGCGGCACTTGTAACCCCAACGCTGACACCGCAAATAATAAAAACGGTACTGCGTTCAGGCTATAGCTTGTTACTTAAACTTCTAAAAGCGCTGTAAACACTATTGAACGCTATCAAAATTACTTACGTTTTTTACGCTGAATCGCGTGAATAGCACGGCCATCTGCAGATAGAGCCGCTTCATGTACCGCTTCTGAAATCGTTGGATGGGCAAACGTCATCAACTGTAAATCTTCGATACTAGAGACGAATTCCATCGCAATCATACCCTGATGGACGATATCACCGGCGCCAGCTGAGATAGCGTGCATACCTAATAGACGGTCTGTTTTGGCATCAGCGACGACTTTAATAGAGCCTTGTGCTTCGCTTTGCGCAAGGGCACGACCATTAGCCGCTAGGTTGAATGAACCGGTCTTAACTTCATAACCCGCTTCAGTCGCTTCTTGCTCGGTCAAACCAACCCATGCGATTTCTGGATGGGTATAGATAACATTGATAATCGTGTCATAATTAACCTGAGCTTTTTCACCGTGAATACGCTCCACGGCCATCATGCCCTCTTCCATTGCTTTATGCGCAAGCATTGGACCACGGACTAAATCACCAATAGCATAAACGCCATCAAGATTGGTTTTGCACTGGTCATCGACATCGATCAAACCGCGTTCAGTCAAGGTCACACCGCTGTCATCACCAAGTAACTTCTCAGAATATGCACGGCGACCAACACAAACGATGAGCTTGTCAAAGCTCTCTTCAGATGACTCGCCTTTATTTTCGCTAGTAACGACGACTTGATCGCCCTTCACTTCAGCATTGGTGACTTTGGTATCAACACGGATATCAAGACCCTGCTTCTTCAGCATTTTGCCTGCTTCTTTTGCGATGTCTTTGTCAGCGGCTGCTAAGAAACTTGGAAGCGCTTCATAAACAACAACTTCGCTACCTAAACGACGCCATACAGAACCGAGCTCAAGACCGATAACGCCAGCACCGATAACGCCTAGACGCTTAGGAACTGAGGTAAAATCAAGGGCACCAGTAGAGTCAACGATACGATCACCGTCAGTTTTGGCAACTGGGATATCAATAGGTACTGAGCCGGCCGCTAGAATCACGTTTTTAGCGGTAATAGTGCTTTCTGCTTCGTCTTCTAAAGCGACAAACTTAACTTGCTTATCAGCGCCTTTGCCATCAACCAATGTGCCCCAGCCTTGTAGCCAGTCAACGCCGTTACCTTTTAATAACGCTGCCACACCGCCAGTCAATTGCTTAACGATACCTTCTTTGCGAGCAATCATTTGCTCGATATCGATAGCGACGTCGCCAGTGCTAATACCATGTTCTTCAAGATCATGCTTGGTCGCTTCATAACGATGCGAACTATCAAGTAGGGCTTTTGATGGGATACAACCAACATTTAAGCAAGTACCACCAAGGGCTGGCTCACCTTTATAAACACGTTTTTCGATACAAGCAACGCTCATACCAAGCTGACCTGCACGAATCGCTGCTTCGTAACCACCAGGACCGCCGCCGATAACGACTAGATCATAATTATCTTTCATAGTACGTTCCTATTTTTAATGTCTTTCTAGTTTTATTTAGGATTTAAGTGATTGATTGTATTTTTAATAAACTGATGAAGACCTCACTCCATAACCAATACGTTATTTGAGTGAAACCCTTTATTTATTTATCGACAAATAATAATCACTTACACCAAAGTTAAAAAGCTTGTATCGGCGGTTGCCAATACAAGCTTAGAAGCTTACAGGTCTAATAGCAGCATGGTTGGGTCTTCGACCAAATCTTTTAAGGTAACTAAGAACTGTACCGCTTCTTTACCATCAATCATACGATGGTCATAAGATAACGCGAGATACATCATTGGTAGGATTTTAACCTCACCATTAACCGCCATCGGGCGATCATTGATAGCATGCATACCCAAGATAGCAGTTTGTGGTGGGTTCAAGATAGGCGTTGACATCAATGAGCCAAAGACACCACCGTTAGAGATGGTGAAGGTACCACCAGTCATTTCATCTAACCCAAGCTTACCTTCTTGTGCTTTACCGCCAAGCTCACGGATTTTGGCTTCGACATCTGCCATGCTCATGCGATCGGTATCACGTAGTACTGGAACCACTAGACCACGATCAGACGATACCGCAACACCGATATCATAGAAACCATGATAAACAATATCATCACCGTCTAGTGACGCGTTCACTGCTGGGTAGCGTTTAAGAGCCTCAGTCGCTGCTTTGACAAACAATGACATAAAGCCTAGACGCACACCATGACGTTTTTCGAATTGGTCTTTATATTTGGTACGCATGTCCATCAATGGCTTCATGTTGACTTCGTTAAACGTCGTCAGCATTGCAGTCTCTTGCGTCGCTGATAATAGACGCTCAGCCACACGCTTACGTAGACGCGTCATCGGAACACGTTTTTCAGTACGTTCACCCGTCGATTCAGCGACTGGACGACCACTATCAGACTTGATAGAGCTGTCTGCTTTAAGCGTTGGATTTGACATGTCAGTTTTGGTCACACGACCGCCGCGACCACTACCTTCAACGTTTTTAGGATCTACGCCGCTTTCTTTTGCCGCTTTACGCACTGCTGGGCTTTGATCTTTATGGTCAGCTTCGTCTTTTTTGTCAGTCGCTTGTACTGGCTCACCGCCGTCAGTACTTTGCTTGGCTTGTACTGGCGCAGCTGGCTGATTTGGGTTGACAGCTGGAGCGTCATTTGAGCTAGAACCGGCATCTGCACTACCGCTTGCACCCGCTTCGAACTCTGCAATTAACTCATCAGATAACACAGTGTCGTCAACTTGCTTAACGATTTTAGTCACCACACCATCATCAGGCGCTACGACTTCGAGGACAACTTTATCGGTTTCAATTTCAGCCAATAGGTCATCACGATTAACTTGTTGACCTTCAGTGACATGCCATTCAACGATTGTGCCATCGGCAACCGATTCTGGAAAAACGGGGGCTTTAATATCAGCCATCGATATACTCCTTAGATTTGGATATTCATATTTATTATTAAGTCGTGATGGGCAGTCAATACCGTTTTCAATCGCGTTACTCATATGGTATTGCTAGGTACCGACTGTCATCGCCTGATTCATGTGTCTTTTATAAACTGTTACTGATATAAGCTATTACTTTGACAACTCATCGACACTGATGCCAAGACCACCAGCGATCAATGCTTGTTGCTGCTGAGCATGTAATTTGGGTGAGCCCGTCGCAGGTGCGGCACTAGGAGGTCGTGCCACCGGCTCCATGACTTTTGCCTTGGTTGGATGCGGTACGACAATACGGAACATATGCGGTGCCAAATAATACCAAGCGCCTTGGTTCAACGGCTCTTCTTGCGTCCAAACGATCTCTTGTAGGTTGCTATATTTTTCAATCTCAGCAATCAAACGCTCTTCTGGCAACGGATAAAGCTGCTCAAGACGTACAATAGCCACATGCTCTAGACCCAATGCACGGCGCTGCTCTAACAAGTCATAATAAACCTTGCCGCCACATAGCACCATACGAGTTACTTTATCTGCATTGTGATCATCCATCTCTGAGATAACCGTCTCAAACTTACCAACGGCCAACTCTTCTAGATTTGACGTGGCAAGCTTATGACGTAGCAAGCTCTTCGGTGACATGACGATCAATGGTTTGCGAATTGGACGTATGGCTTGACGACGTAGCGCATGATAAATCTGTGCCGGCGTCGTTGGCGTAATCACTTGCATGTTGTCTTCGGCACATAACTGTAAGAAGCGCTCAAGACGGGCAGATGAATGCTCTGGGCCTTGACCTTCATAGCCATGCGGTAACAGCATGGTTAGACCACAAACACGCTGCCATTTGGTCTCGCCACTTGAGATAAACTGGTCAATCACTACTTGCGCACCGTTGACGAAGTCACCAAACTGCGCTTCCCAAACGATCAATGCGTTTGGTACAGTCGTGGCATAGCCATACTCAAAGGCCAATACTGCTTCTTCTGATAATAGTGAGTTATAAGTGGCAAAACGCGCTTGTTTTTCACTCATATGCGCAAGTGGCACATACATGCTACCGTCATTGACGTTATAAATCTCACTATGACGATGCGAGAAAGTACCACGGCCGACATCTTCGCCAGTAATGCGTACTAATACACCATCATTATCAACCAGTGAGGCATAAGCCAACGTTTCAGCAGCGCCCCAGTTCAGCGGCTCTTCGCCAGTCTGCATCGCTAGACGCTGATCGACCATCTTTTGAACTTGGCGCTGTAACTTGTAGCCTTCAGGCATTTCAGCCATACGGCGACCGTAGCCTTTAAGAGTTTCGATATCGACACTGGTATCCCAGTCATCGACGAGGTCATGACCTAGATAGGGTTTCCAATCGACAAAAAGCGCTTCATCAGGATCACTGACCAAAGAATTCACCACATAATCGCCACGATCTAACGATTCGCGGTAAGAATCTTCGTAACTTTTCGCTTCTTCTTCACTAATAATACCCGCTTCAATTAACTGCTGGGCATAGAGAGTGCGGGTCGTTGGTAGCTGTTTGATGACTGCATACATCAATGGCTGAGTCGCTGACGGCTCATCCGCTTCATTGTGGCCATTACGACGATAGCAGAACAGATCAATGATAATGTCTTTATCAAACTCATGACGGTAATCTAATGCTAATTGAGCGGCAAATACGACAGACTCAGGGTCATCACCATTCACATGTAGAATGGGCGCATGTACCATTTTCGCCACATCAGTACAGTACTCTGTCGAACGCAAATCTTCTTGACGACTGGTCGTAAAGCCGACTTGGTTATTAATGACGATATGTACCGTACCACCAGTAGTGTAAGCACGAGTTTGTGACATCTGGAAGGTCTCTTGCACCACACCTTGACCTGCAAATGCTGCATCACCATGGATAACGATTGGCAGTACTGAATTACCATCTTTACCTTCATGGCGAGCTTGGTCGTTACGACGCACTTGACGAGCACGGACTGAGCCTTGTAATACGGGTGCCACAATCTCAAGATGCGATGGGTTAAAGGCCAGTGCTAAATGCGCTTCGCCACCTGGCGTCATCACGTTAGATGAATAACCATTATGGTACTTAACGTCGCCTGAACCTTTTTCTGGCTGTACTTTGCCATCGAATTCGTCAAACAAATCAGCGGGGTTTTTACCTAAGATATTTACGAGTAAGTTCAGGCGTCCACGATGCGCCATACCAATAACCATCTCTTTGGTACCATAGCCACCAGCACGCTGTATAATTTCGTTAACGGCAGGAATAAAGCTCTCACCGCCTTCTAAACCAAAACGCTTAACACCTGTATACTTACGCGCTAGATATTTTTCTAGGCCTTCGGCTGCCGTCAAACGTTCAAGAATAGACAAACGCTTTTCTTTGTCAAACTCGATATGACCTAAGTTGGTCTCTAGATATTGTTCCATCCAGCGCTTTTCGGTACTGGTGGTGACGTGCATATATTCGACACCGATGTAGCGGCAATAAACACGCTCCATAATTTCAATAATTTCTCGTAACGGTGCTTCGTCCTTACCGATATTCAAATCATTGGTAGGATAAATGGTGTCTAAATCAGCTTCTGAGAGATTGTGGTACTCAAGGGTCAAATCTTCGACTTCAGCGCGCGGATGTAGATCCAACGGATCTAATTTTGCACGGCGATGACCACGGCGACGATAAGCAGAAATCAGCTGCTGTACGCCCATTTGCTTAGGGTCGGCACAGTCAGCGGCATTGCTAGTCGTTGTGGTTGCGGGGGTAATCTTGTTGGCCGTCTGATTGCGAGCAAGCAATAAAAACTGATCTTTGATGGCGTTATGCTGAGCATCATTTGGCGACTGATACTGGGCAAAATACGCTTGCCAATCGGTATCAACACTCGTAGGGTCAGTTAAGTACTGCTCATAAAGTGCTTCGATATAATTGGCATTATCAGCAGCCAGTTCAGTATGTTCTACGTCTGCAGCTTCTTTAGTTATACTATTCATAATAATCGTCTATTTGATAGATAAATGAATGGAATCGTGCTTATTATTGTGTCGTTCATTGTACGTTCGGTATTTTGACTCTTAAAATTCACCATTAAGTAAGAATGGCGATGGCTAATATTTAGTATATAAAAGCTCTATTCGTATTAAATGTTATTTGTGCTATAGAAAGAAGCCGTTATCACTATTGATAAAACATATATCAAGCAACGACAACGAGTGCTACTACAATACTTATCTCAGATAATAGTCATTCAATCAAATTATTTGTGAACGTCCGGTTTTCTTATCAGACTCGTTTCACAACATTAATTTATATATACTGCTATCAGCTATAACCAATTCATTAATGGTAATATCTTTGGTAAACATCCTATCGTTCAGCTAGCCTATAAACTGGCTATTTTCGCTGAAATGTTTTTGTATAAGAGATATTTACCGTCTTTTTTGACAAACATACATTGCTGTATAGCTTAGCATGCGTACCCCGCATGACATAGTTTGTTTGCTCAATAGTAGGTATTTACATAATGAATATCTATTATAAACCTCCCACTTCGTACATTTCTATTGGTAATTATATAGAGAGTTTGCTCATATAACTCATCTTCTTACATACCACCAACGTATTGTTAATACTGCCTTACTTTTGACCAGTTATTTCCTGCTTTTTTGATGAAAAACTCTACTATCTATAATATTTTTTGGTCTTACAACGGTAAGAAGCAACGTTTTTTCGCGCCTTGTATCGTCCTTTAAAATATATGATGGCTGTCTTCTTAAATAGCAAGTTAGATAGCAATCAGAAAAACCTCGCTTGCATTCGATCACGACACATTCTATCACTATGCAAATTTGTTCAATAAAAAACACCGCCTAATAATGAGACGGTGTTTCGTGATGATGTGTGCATACAACCATGCAACAATGAACCCGTTTAACCTGCTTGATCAATCAGCATGTTACGTAGATGACCGATTGCCTTGGTAGGGTTTAAGCCTTTTGGACAAACTGAAACACAGTTCATGATACCACGGCAGCGGAATAGGCTGAATGGATCGTCCAAACGTGCCAAACGTGCTTGCGTATCACCATCACGGCTATCAGCAACAAAGCGATAAGCGTGTAATAGTGCTGATGGGCCTAAGAACTTATCAGGATTCCACCAGAATGATGGGCAGCTGGTTGAGCAGCACGCACATAGGATACATTCATACAGACCGTTTAGCTTTTCACGTTGTTCAGGTGACTGTAAACGCTCCGTTGGCGGTGCAGGCTGATCATTAATTAAGTACGGGTGTACTTTTTCGTACTGCTCGTAGAATTGGTTCATATCGACAACCAAATCACGCACAACAGGCAAACCTGGTAACGGACGAATAGTAATTTTTTCGGGTAGCGTGTTCATGTTTAACAAACAGGCTAAACCGTTTTTACCATTAATATTCATGCCGTCAGAGCCACAAATGCCTTCACGGCAAGAGCGACGGAAGGTGATGGTTTCATCTTCCTTTTTTAGGCGTAATAACACGTCAAGCAACATACGATCTGAGTCTAGTAGCTCAATCGTATAAGTTTGCATGCGCGGCGCTGCGTCCAAGTCAGGATCGTAGCGATAGATTTCGATGGTGCGAGTACCTCGGCTCATAATGCTAAACTCCACACGTAGGTGATGGCGGGCATACAAAGGTTGCCGCATGTCAGCGCTAGAGGGTCTCTCTTTATTACAGCGCTGGCATGAGCATGTAGCTGGCGGTCACCTTTTTAATAAATTAATAAGGGATAGAACGTTTGCGCGGCTTTTATATAACAGATATAAAAGCCGCGCAGTCTAGACTTAATAGACGCGAACTTTTGGCTCGATATAGTCAACAGTCAGCGGTACTTTACGAACAGGCTTATAAACAATGCGATTGCCTTCAGAGTACCAAAGTGTATGCTTCATCCAGTCATGATCGTTACGACCGTTTGGTGCATAGTCATCATCTTCTGGGCGGTCATAATCTGACACACTGTGGGCACCGCGACTTTCGTGACGGTTAGCCGCTGAGATCATGGTTGCTTTAGCCACTTCGTAAAGGTTTGCGACTTCAAATGCTTCAATACGAGCGGTGTTGAACACTTGTGATTTATCAGCTAAATGGATTTGGTCAATTTTGTCACCCAGCGCTAAGATTTTCTCAACACCTTCGTCCATCATGGCTTGGGTACGGAATACGCTAGCATGCTTTTGCATCACGGCACGAATCTCGTCTGCAACGTCTTGAGCATTATAGCCTTCAGTAGACTGTTGTAACTTGTCTAAACGCTTCACGGTAAAATCAAGAACGCGTGGATCAAGCGGCTTGTAGTTGTGATCGGCATGATGGAATTCATCAACGATATGCTTACCTGCTGCCCGACCGAATACCAACAAATCGAGCAGTGAATTGGTTCCTAAACGGTTGGCACCATGGACACTGACACAAGCACATTCGCCAATAGCATATAGACCTTTAACGACATTGCCTTTGGTATATAGGCCGTCTTCATCCGTCTCCGCATCTAAATCCGGCGTGATAACTTGACCATGAATCGTCGTCGGAATACCGCCCATCATATAGTGAATGGTTGGAATAACAGGGATAGGCTCTTTGGTGATATCGACGTTCGCAAAGTTTTTACCGATCTCAAAGACTGATGGCAAACGCTTCATGATGGTTTCAACACCCAAATGCGTCATATCCATAACGATATAGTCTGCATTCGGACCACAACCACGGCCTTCTTTGATTTCTTGATCCATAGAGCGCGAAACCAAATCACGTGGTGCCAAGTCTTTTACGGTTGGCGCATAACGCTCCATAAAGGCTTCGCCATCTTTATTACGCAAGATAGCACCTTCACCGCGGCAACCTTCCGTCAATAGAACGCCCGCACCAGCCACACCCGTTGGGTGGAACTGCCAGAATTCCATATCCTGAAGTGGCACGCCAGCACGAACTGCCATACCGATACCGTCACCAGTATTGATATAAGCGTTGGTAGAGGCTTCAAAGATACGACCAGCGCCGCCAGTTGCCAAAACAGTAATTGGTGACTGGAATACCGCAACCGTCCCTGTTTCTTGCTCAAGCGCGACCACACCGTTGATATTACCGGCTTCATCTTTGATTAAATCAAGGGCAATCCACTCAATAAAGAATTGAGTACCTTGCTCTAAGTTTTTTTGATAAAGGGTATGCAATAGTGCGTGACCCGTACGGTCAGCCGCAGCACAAGCACGTTGTACAGCTTTTTCACCATAGTTAGAAGTATGACCACCGAATGGGCGCTGATAAATCGTGCCATCCTCATTACGGTCAAACGGCATGCCCATGTGCTCAAGCTCATACACCACTTTTGGCGCTTCACGGCACATATATTCGATAGCGTCTTGGTCACCCAACCAATCTGACCCTTTAACGGTGTCATAAAAGTGAAAGTGCCAGTTGTCATTGCTCATGTTACCCAAACTTGCACCGATACCACCTTGAGCGGCAACCGTGTGCGAACGGGTCGGGAATACTTTGGTAATGACCGCCACATTCATGCCCGCTTCGGCCAAATGTAGTGACGCACGCATACCTGAGCCACCACCACCAACGATGACGGCATCGTAGTTTAGAGTCTTAATATTACTAATGGTATTATCTTGTCTAGTTGCCATTACGGTTTTCCTAATGCCTGTTAATGCTTGCGAAGTAAATACAAGGGTTACTTATTACGTCACGGTAGTTGGCTGATTGAACGTCTATTCTGTCTAATCAAGCAAACCACTTAAAATTGACGAGGTAAACCACCTCAAACCACTTACTAAAATGTGCATAGTCATCGTCGTGTCTGGCAAAGTTGACTTATATTCACCCTCATATAAGCGACTGTCTCAGCCAAAAACAATTGAAACTCGTGACTATTATATGGCTACTGAAAGACTGCTCTTAAAGACTTTAACCGTCTATAAAACTGACCAAGCAGTCCATCCTTATTTTTAAAGCCTAGCTTATTTTGTAGAATCTAGCTTCGTTTGTAAAACCTGAATTATTGATAGCGTTATTGATAAAACCTACCGATAAATAAGGCTTAGATATTGAGTCTTTAGACAGCAACGACAGCGAAGCCATTACCCCAAAAAATCATAATACCCCAAAATAAGAATACTAAAATGGCAATGATCATAAGTGTCTGCAACACCAGACGTAGACCTGCTGCGCTTGAGCCTAATTTGCCCGTGGTAATATAATCCGTAAAGACGGTCCACATTCCCACCCAAGCATGACCTGCTAACGCAAGGATAGCCACCAAGCTAAATAAGCGCATCGGCAAGCTCATCATAAACTGTGACCATTCAACAAAGGTCACATCGCCATGCGTTAAGAAAAAGCCTAGAAGTACTACACTATAAACGGCTAAGACGACAGCACTAATGCGCTGAACAATCCAATCACGTGAGCCTGATCCGGTGAGACCAGTCGCGCTTTTGACTCCTGAATTATTTTTTATCATTAGAACATCACCCATACAAATGACGCGACAATTAGAATCGCTGCAATCACAAAACTGACCATAGAGGCAGTGCGGCCAGATTTTAGTTCTTCGTTCATGCCCATATCAGCGAATAAGTGCTTGATACCCATCACAAAGTGATAAGCAATCGCGGCCACGAATATCCATGCCAAAAAGCGCACGAGTACGTTGTCAAACACGGTTTCAAAACTCTCAGGCGAGGCCAATGAGTTCTGTAGTAACCACAGCATGACAGGAATCAGTAAAAATAAGATAATACCAGTGATACGATGCAAGATTGAGGCAATTGCGATCGGTGAGCGATTAACGCTAATCACTTGGCTTAAAGGCAGATCAATAGGTCGGTTGCTTTTCACAGCGGGCATCCTTTTTGCGGTTATACTCCTGTATCTGCTAGCAACGCTTGACATTAATGGCGTCAATTAGGCATTGAGCAACACACGAGACTAATAAAGTAAGGAAGAGCTAGCTGACTTCGTTTAGTTTGTGCTAAATATGAAGAAAGGGTCGTATGATAAAAGGTATTGATAAACGGTTTAGCAAGACTTGTGAGATAGATAAGCGCTTAACGTCAGCCCATCGACTATCCCACAAGTAAACACAACCATTCATTAGATCGATTAACTATTCTATTTTTACTGATACTTTTCATACTGATACTTTTCATATAGAAAAACACGTCATATAGAAAAACACGACTGTATGTTCTATATCAATACGAACCATGAGCGGATTAATTAAAATAAGCTGATTACTTAAAAATAGGACAGTTAACGAGATCTATCGGACCATCACCTACGGTTTTGATCGAAACAGTCACCGTTTGGTCATCTATAGATATCATCAGCTTTAAACGACACTATATCACGACCACTTATCAATTCGCACAAAGCGAGTGCCAGTTAAGTAACGCTAATTATAAAATGACTGAGCGACAATTACAAATTTATCCCTAAAGTAATGAAATAAGAAGGCTTATTTAACAAACAAACGAATTTGTGCAATACTAAATCCCCTCCGACATCTCAGCCTAACGAATTTGTTGACCTATTCTGTTCGCCTACTACTCATACGCACTCTGTTTTTAGCATAAATAACCAGAATGCCAACGGCTCTATTTTGGCAAATCGATACAGATCTTATGCAAATAATGAGATTTGGTTTAGCACGATAAAAGGGTGTGTTTTGAGCAAAATAACCAAGCAGACATATTTTGATACAAAAATTACAGTGGATAGATACTGTGAAACCACACCAGTTGGCGCTGCTGCTGCTAAAAGTTTTTTCAAATCATAGAGAATTGCTGCTAATATAGCCTGCATATTAAATGGGTCAAAAACATTTTGACCGTTTGACTACTAATGGCGCGAGGCTGTGCGTCGGTATATTTTTATTCTAACAAGTTACAACCAATGGAGAGGAATTTATGGCTGACACTAACGCCAAACTAACCGTAGATGGTAAAGAATACGAACTTCCTATTATTACAGGCACTTTAGGGCGCCCAGTTATCGATGTTGCAGCTCTACAAGAGTCAGGCTTTTGGTCTTATGACCCTGGTTTTAAAGTAACCGCACCTGTCGAATCAAAAATCACTTTCATTGATGGTGGTAAAGGTGAATTATTACATCGCGGCTACCCTATCGATCAATTAGCAAACAATGCTGAATATTTAGAAGTGGCCTATGCCCTCGTTCATGGCGAGTTACCTAACGCCGAGCAAAAAGCCGACTTCTTTGAAAAAATCCGTAAGCATGCAGGCGTTCATGATCAATTACGCAAATTCTTTGAAGGCTTCCGCCGTGACGCGCATCCAATGGCCATTATGGTTGGTGTCGTTGGTGCCTTATCAGCGTTCTATCATGAAAACCTAGATGTCAGCAATGAAGATCATCGCGAAATCACTGCTATCCGTCTAATTGCTAAAATGCCAACGCTTGCTGCGATGAGTTATAAATACTCACAAGGCGAACCGTTCATGTATCCACGCAATGACTTTAGCTATGCAGAAAACTTCTTATATATGATGTTTGCCACCCCTGCTGACGTTGACTATAAAGTAAACCCAGTCATCGCTAAAGCCATGGACAAAATCTTTACCTTACACGCTGATCATGAGCAAAATGCATCGACGTCTACCGTGCGTTTGGCAGGCTCTACTGGTGCCAATCCTTATGCGTGTATCGCTGCTGGTATCGCGGCTCTTTGGGGCCCATCACATGGCGGTGCCAACGAAGCCGTTCTTGAGATGCTAGATGAAATCGGTTCGGTAGAAAACGTGCCTGAATTCATGGAAAAAGTGAAAAGCCGTGAAGTGAAGCTTATGGGCTTTGGTCATCGCGTCTACAAAAACTTTGACCCACGCGCACAAGTCATGAAAGAGACTTGTGATGAAGTATTAGCCGCGCTTGGTATCAACGATCCTAAGCTTGAGCTTGCTATGGCACTTGAGAAAATCGCTTTAGAAGACCCGTTCTTCATCGAGCGTAACTTGTATCCAAACGTTGATTTTTACTCTGGCATCATTCTAAAAGCCATTGGTATCCCAACGTCAATGTTTACGGTTATCTTCTCTCTAGCCCGTACCTCTGGTTGGATCAGCCATTGGTTAGAGATGCACAGTGCACCGTTCAAAATCGGTCGCCCGCGTCAGTTATATACTGGTGAGACAAAACGCGATTTTGTTAAAGTTGAAGATCGCAAATAGTAAGCCCTTATCAGCAACATAAAAAATCCCGCTCTCGTAGCGGGATTTTTTATGGTCTAAATTTAATAACGTGATGACAAATCACACTTTACTGAAACTCTTTTAACGTCTGCTCATATTTGGCAATTTGCTCATCGTAGTCTTTGATGGTTTCATTGAACTTAGTCATCAGTGTTTCAAACTCTTGCTGCTGATTGATTTTCATCTGCTGCATATCTAATACTTGCTGAGCTTCTATCTGCTCCCAGACTTGATGTTGAATTATCAAACGCGCCAGCGCTGGGCTTTTTGCACTGACTCTGCCAGCGATTTCTGCATGCTCGAACAGTTGCGGGGTCAAGGTTGCTATATTAATTAAGGTATTGATATCTTCAGCACTAAGTGGTGTCGTTACCGGTTGATATAGTGCTTCCATCGCTTGCTGATAGCTTTCTATTATCTGTGCTTCCGACAACATCACCGGCTTACGTGGCTCAAGACTGATACGCTTAAGCACGGTCAAATCGCGCTCACCAACCTCAGTACTGGTGTTAATGTCAGCATCCGTAACATCGCTCTCGGTAGCGGCTGGTACTGATGCTTGCTCAGACACATTATTGTCGCTTGCCTCTGTAGCTGGCAAGCCGCTATCATCGAGTGTATTACTAGCAGTCACTTGATTGCCAAGATTGCCATCATCATTAGCCGTAGTGTCAGGCGCTCCTTCAAGCAATAAAGCATCGCCACCTGACGCATCAGCAGCTTGTAATGAATCATACTCTGCTTGCAAGCGCTGCTGCAACCCTTGCGCTTGAGCGACGTACAAGGGCTGGAACTGCTCTATGCGGGCAGCAGCTGAATCACTTTGCGGCATAGGCTCGCTGTCTTCTACGCTTGTTTTTTCAGTGGTTTGGTCATAATCTATCACAGGCTCTTCTGCTGGCTTTTGCTGACAGCCCGTCAAGAATAGCAGCCCTGTCATTGTCGCCGCCAGCAACATTGACGATGGGCGCAGACAAAGGCGACCTTGGTTGATACTATCGTTGTGCGAATCGATATCAGACTCAGCTGACAAAAATTTAAACATCAGAGTACATATCCTTTGTTAAAAGCTAACGTTAGAAGCTAACCTATTAAAAGCTCAGATTGTCGCGACATTTCATGGCTTCAGTGCATTGTTTCAGTGTATGGCTTCAGTATAGTGCTAATGCGTTCGGTTTTTGCGCAGCCATACTGGTGTTTGTAGTATTTAGCCTGCTTTATCATCATCGCTATTTATAATATTGGGTATTCAGAAAAATAGCTATTTATCACAATATAGAGCTTAACCGCTGAATGAGCTATCTATTTTTTAGTATTGTCCACAGAGTGTCTGGTCAAAAATGGAATACAGGCTTCTAAATCGTGACAGTCTTTCCCAAGCTGCTGACGTACGAAATAATCCTGTACCATGCGCGCCTGTTGCTCGATACCATAGTTAAAAAAGGACTTGCCTGTTTCTAATACATAATCATAGCGGCGATTGATAAGCGCACCGCGTACCACCTTGAGGCCCTGTTGTAGCTGCCAAACATGGGTTAGCTCGTGTATCAGCCAACTTTGCTTACCAATAGAGGCATGGCTAAAATCTGCTATCCAATCTGCAGGATGAAAGTAAATGTTGCCATTGGGACTAACCGCATAGTTTTTTAGTACCCAACGCGCCGTTTTAAGATGAACATCATCAAGTTTAATATTGCTACCGAACACTGAACGAGCCAGCACAATTTCGCCAGCAGTCAGCTTGCGTGATTGTTTTTTGGAAAATTTTGCCCGTAAAAACTGTTTGAAAGTCTGCTGAGACATCATCAATGGATTGCCTTATGCTAGCGAATGGTGCTGAGCCCTTAATAGGGATACAGACATTAAAAACCAAACATTAAAAACCAATTGTCTAGGACATAAGCTGTACACTTAGCCAGTTTTTCTTAACGCCAATCTGCGTTAGCCTAGCAGCTCAACCATAATAGTAATAAAGAGCTGTTTGTATAAAAATGAAGTACTGTCTGTCTAAATTAGCTTATTTTTACTACCAATGTCTAGGGCGTGTCTTCAATTCAATCAATAGTCGTTTTGATGAAATAATCATTATCAGACCCTGTAACAGCCGATCCTATAATAGAGAGTCCTATGCCGCCTAACTTTCATGCCGATACCCCACTTGCTCAGCGTATGCGCCCCACGACTCTTGATGCCATCATTGGTCAAGAACATTTATTATCAGAGGGTGCGCCATTGAGACGCTTGGTGGAGCAAGGACACCTGCCGTCCATTATCTTGCATGGCGAAGCTGGCATTGGTAAAACCACGATTGCGATGCTGTTGGCTGACGCGGTTGGCAGGCCTTTTCATGCGCTATCAGCCTTGAATACTGGCGTCAAACAACTGCGTGAAGTGCTAGATACCAAAGATTCTTTAAACTTTGAATCGCCAGTGGTTTTTATCGACGAGATTCATCGTTTTAACAAAGCCCAACAAGATGCGCTACTGGGCGCGGTAGAATCTGGTGATATTACTTTGATTGGCGCGACCACCGAGAACCCCTCTTTTAGTGTCAATAATGCGCTGCTATCTCGTTGCCAAGTTTATCGTCTAGAGCCACTAACGCCTGAACAAATCAGTGCGGTCTTAAAACGAGCCATGCAAGAAGATAACATTCTGCAAAATTTGTCTATCGACCTGCAAGCACAAAATACCATCAGTCAATTGGCACATGGTGATGCCAGAAAGGCGCTAAATGTATTAGAGCTAGCAATTCAAACGGCTGACGCTAAGCAGTCGCCAATGATTATTGATGACGAACTGGTTAGCCGAGTGGCGCAAACCGCCTTAGTACGGTATGACAAGGATGGTGAGCAGCATTACGATATTATATCGGCAATGATAAAATCCGTACGCGGCTCCGATCCTGATGCGGCACTTTATTGGATGGCGCGCATGCTCGTTGGCGGCGAGCCTGCCGATTTTATTGCGCGGCGCTTAGTGATTTTGGCCAGTGAAGATATCGGCAATGCCAATCCTAATGCCCTACTCCTCGCCGATGCAGCATTACGTAGTGTACAGTCGATTGGTATGCCAGAAGCACGTATTATCTTAGGACAAGTGGTGGTTTATCTGGCGACCAGTGCCAAAAGCAATAGCACGTATAAAGCCATCAATGCTGCAATGGCGTTGGCAGAAAAGGTTGCATCTCCTGTGCCGCTACATCTACGTAATGGCGTGACCAAGCTGATGCGTAATCAAGGCTATGGTCAAGATTACATCTACCCACACGATTATCCCAACCACTATTATCCGCAGTCATATTTGCCAGACAATTTAATCGGGACCAACTTTTATGAGTTTGCGGACAATCAGCGTGAACAACACAGCAAGCAGTTTATGGATTGGCTAAAAAGCCAAGCGGCGAGTAATGACCAATAAAGATTATCTGCCTGCATCATTGATATTACTTATCACTATTTTTAAGCTATTAATGGACAGATTGTCAAGATGATGCAGCATGCTGGGGTGAAAAGCGTTAAAATGACCTCATAACGATATACACCAGCCAAGTGAGTAGGTCATTTTTATAGCATATTGCGCCAACTAAGGCAGGTTTTACCTTAGCACAGCAGCGCGTGGTGCTATCTACTGCTACAATAGCCGGATAAACATTTATATCCCACATCACACTGATTTATACATAATAAAATATTGAGACTTCCTATGAGTTTAGATACGATTCCTGAGATTATCGAAGACATTCGTGCCGGAAAAATGGTTATTTTGATGGACGATGAAGACCGCGAAAACGAAGGCGATATCATTATGGCGGCGACCCATGTGCGCCCTGAAGATATTAACTTTATGATTACCCATGCACGTGGCTTGGTTTGTTTGACTTTATCACAAGCACGTTGCCAACAGTTGGCACTACCGCTGATGTCAGATCGCAATGAGGCAAAATTTAGCACCAACTTTACCGTGTCAATTGAAGCAGCTGAAGGTGTCACCACGGGTATCTCTGCGGCCGATCGCGCGCGCACTATTCAAGCAGCGGTCTCATCTGCAGCAAAACCTGAAGACATCGTACAACCTGGGCATATCTTCCCGATCATGGCACAAAACGGCGGCGTATTGCACCGTGCCGGACATACCGAAGCAGGGTGCGACTTAGCACGATTGGCAGGTCTTGAGCCCGCAGCAGTGATTGTAGAGATCATCAATGCTGATGGTACAATGGCACGCCGTGATGATCTCGAGATATTTGCAAAAGAGCACGGCATCAAAATGGGCACCATCGCTGATCTTATCAACTACCGCATTGCCAATGAGCAAACGGTAGAAGAGATTGAGTCGCGTCCCTTTGAGACTGAACACGGCACCTTTACCCTACATCGCTTCCGCGAATTTGGGGCGGATGAAACGCATTTAGCCTTGGTAAAAGGTGATGTCAGCGAAGGCGTCAGTACGGTACGTGTACACGGCTTCCACCCTTTGCGTGATTTATTTGCTGCTAAAAATGATACCACAGGCCGTAGTGGCTGGAGCGTACAGTCGGCGTTAGAAGAAATCAGTGCCTCAGATCGCGGCGTGTTGGTTTGGATTGGCAGTCATCAACCGATTGATTTGGGCGACGCCTTGGATAAAGCCGCTGATAATGAGTCGCTATCTACCATTACCCAACAGCCTTATCGTAGTATCGGGGTTGGCGCACAGATTTTGCGCCATTTAGGCGTGCGTGATATGCGCCTATTGTCCTCACCAATGAAGTTTTATGCCCTTTCAGGCTTTGATCTGAACGTGGTTGATTTTGTGCATGCGCCAAAGCAAGTTTAGGATTTGATTGGCTGGATGATTCAATATTAGTCACACATAAAAAGGCACGCTACTTTACCGTTAGCGTGCTTTTTTATTTATTAGGGGTTAATTTTTAAAATTTAGGCGTGTGTCCGACTGCTGTTTCTAATGCGAGCAGTCGCTTGCGCTCCTCGGTTGTCCAAGGCAACTTAGTTTTGCCATCACTCTCTAAGCGCACCACGACTGCCTCAGCAGTAGCGACCAGCGCTTGCTGCGAAGCGCTATAATAACTATATTCTATAACAATACTGGTTGTGCCCAAGCGTTGACAGCGTACGCCCAATAATAAAGTGTCAGGATATACGACTGGTCGTAAATACTGACAGCTAGACTGAGCGAGGACTGTCACCATACTGCCATCAAACATCCCTAACGTCTGCAAATACGCAATACGCGCTGACTCAGCATAACGATAATAGACGACATTGTTTAAGTGGTTAAACGCATCCATCTCGCCCCAGTGAATCGGCTGATGATGAATAACCGGATAATGTGCCAATTCCTCAGGGCGGCTAGCGCTTGATACATCAGCGGCACGATTGGCTGTCTTATTTTTCTTATCCATGTTTTAACCTTATCTTTCAATCTTGATATAGACGACTATTTTAAACAAGATTTGCTCATTGACGTTAACGTGGCGGTTTTTCTAGAATTTGCGTGGTCAATAGTGGCGTTGGTTTCGGTGCGTTGGCAATAAGTTGATCGAGCCAATTAATCACTTCTGCAATATCGCTTGGCGCTTTCATTGTTTCTAAATTCTTGGCCAAATCGTTTGTATTTTTAGTAGCGCTCGTCATACTTTTTGCTGCTGATTGCGCAGGTTGTTTGCTAGCAGTCATAGAAGATGGTGGTACTAAGGTTTTTAATTGCTTACGAGCTTGCGTCAGATAGCTGATAAGCTGATCCTGTTCACGCATATTGCTGGCTTGACTCGCTAAATTCAATGTCATGATAACTTCATGAATGGTTAATTGGCGGCGGTTCAGGGTAAGATTATTATTGCCTACTGCTCTACTTTGCTGAGTATTTTTTTGAGTGCTCTCATTGCCATTATTATTGTTAGTGCCATTACTATTGCTGTTCGCTGCCCGCTCATGACTGTGCAAAAAATCTTGAATATTCTGAATCGCTAGATTTTGGATTTGCCATGGGCTTGGTTGTGCACTTTGTGCTTGCAGACGTTCGATATCTTTGAGCAAGCTTTGCTTAATGACGACGCTCAACGCCGGGGCAATCTCATTGCTGCTTTGGGCTAATTGCCAGTGCAGACCCCGTAGTAAGTCTATCGCTGCGCTATCGTTATTGTCAGCCAGTAATCTATTGGCTGCCTGTATTTGGATACGCAGTAAATCCAGCTGGTTCTGAGCTTGGTTACTGGCTGCCACGCTCGGCTCTGGTAAGGTCTGCTGACTCATGGCGAATATGCGATCATCCATCTCATTTAGACGACTGATCACCTGCTCATTGCTTTGTAAGCGCTCATTGACGCTGTGTTGAAAACGTTGATGGCTAATATATAGGCCTAATAACGCCGCGATAAGTAGCAATATCACCAACCATTGCAGACGCAACAATAAGGTGTTTGCTTGGCGGCGCTGCTGGATAGCAGAAGGATCCCTAGATAATGATTCAGAATTCGTTGACATAAGACAGTACCGTTATTGGTAAGGTTAACCATGTTTAAAGCGAGCGAAAAAATGTATCAAGCACTAAGGCATGTCATCAATTAGCACAGTTATATGTTTATAAAGTTTTAGAGTTAATGGCTGCCAGAATAGTTTCTGGTGCCAAATCTTCCACACGCCAATAGCTCAGCTGCTGTTGTGCGACCATGTTTGCCAAACGTTCGCCCAATACGACATAAGCGAAGTCTGATAATTTAAGCGCCGCGTTATCGGTCTTGCTTTGATTTGCAATTGCTTCTAAATTCTTCTCGTCTAAAACCTTAACTACCGCGGCTTCAACAATACTGGCCCAATGCTCAAAGGCCGTGCCACTACTGATCACGACGATTGGCTTTACTCTATCTACAGTGGCATTAGCTTGCAAAGCATTTTGTGCATAAAAATCCTGCAACCATTGCTCATACTGGCTCTGCGCATCCTCTGGCATGATGCGCTCGTACCAAGCAATACTATCGATATGCACACCGCGCGCCTGTAAGGTATCGACTAGCAGACGACGTCCGCCAAGCCCGCGCCATATCAATAGCTTATCGCCTGCTTGTAGACTTTCTATCTCAGGCATCGCTAGCATACCTTCATTATTGGCAATGCTAGGCTGTCGTACTTGATAACTGGCCACGGGTAGCTGGACATTATTGAGGACAGCAGCAGTCGCATCACCAACCGCAATTAAATGACTTGGCGTTTCTAACGCCATCAATGCGGACTCTACCAGCTCAGTAGTCTTATTTGGTTTTTGACGCTCAACCTCAAGTGCTTGCCACATGGCTAACCCAGAGGCCGCAGCGGTCGGACTAACAATAACCAATGCTTGATAATCACCTGCCAGCCACTGCCGCATCATTTGTCTGTCTTTATCGGTCGTGGCACGCGCTTGTAATGTCAACATCGGCATCTCAATGACCGACAGTCCTGCCGCTTGTAGACACTGGGTCAGTGGCGCTGCACGCTCTATCGGGCGCGTATTGATGACCACTTGTTGCGGCGCTGATAAATTCTCAGTGGACCGATTGGAATCAGTAGACTGCGATGTTGAGTAAGACATAAACCTACCATGATAATCACAATGACAATGACAATGACAAAATGCTAATGAAATTAAAGTTAGCGTAATCAAAGGGCGTATAAGTGATTACCACTATATGCCCAAGCCAGTCGCCGTACTTATTTACTGTTTAAGCACTAGCACTGAGGTATTATTCAGGATGATAAATCGCTGATAAGATAGCACCAGCACCATCAGCGAGCAGCAGATCGGCGACATCGATACCGAGCTGATTGGCTTGCGCTTCTTGCTCATCTTGTGTGCCGCTTAATGTTAATCGTTTGTCCGCTTTTAGCAGCTCACTACCATCAGCCTGACCCACACGACCACGTAGCCACAATACATTGCCGTTATCATTGTTGCCATTATTACCATTGTCATCGTTGTTAGCAGCGGTTTCATCAGCCATTTGTAAAACAGCATAAGCCGCAATTGGCACTTGGCAACCACCTTCTAAATGACGGTTTAGCGCGCGCTCAGCGATAAGGCGAATACGGGCTTTGTCGTCATTAAGCGGCGCGAGTAGTTTCAGTACTTCAGCATCACCCTCACGGCATTCAATCGCTAAAGCGCCTTGTCCAACTGCTGGCAAGCAAGCATCGATATCAAGCTCACCGCGGATACGCTCATCCAGCTCAATGCGCTGTAGCCCACTGGTCGCTAGGATAATCGCATCATACTCGCCCGCATCCAGCTTACCCAAACGGGTACCAACGTTGCCGCGCAAGGTTTTGATTTGCAGATCGGGGCGGTAGGCTTTGATTTGACACTGACGACGCAAGCTTGACGTGCCGACTACCGCGCCTTGTGGCAACTCATCAATACTATTATAAGTATTGGAAACAAAGGCATCCGTGGGCGAGGCGCGTTTGCAATAAACACCGAGCGTCAAGCCTTCTGGTAACTGCATGGGTACGTCTTTTAGTGAATGCACGGCGATATCCGCTTGTTTAGCATACAATGCCTGCTCAAGCTCTTTGACAAACAAGCCTTTACCACCGATTTTAGCCAAGGGTGTATCCAAAATTTTGTCACCTTTAGTGACAATTTTTAGCAAATTAATGGTCAAGCTAGGATACATCTCTAACAGGCGATCACGAATATGCTCAGCTTGCCATAACGCCAATGGGCTCTGACGCGTGGCGATATTTAAGGTAGTCAAAGCAGGTTGCTGCGGATTGCTCATAAAGGGCCTCAATAAGTTCGGTACGATAATGCGCTGTCAATGCCAAATGGACGCTAAACCCTCACGCAAATCCACCCTATCAAATAGGTGATAAAAACCATATGTCATGACTGCTGACGCAAAAAAATACCCCTATTTAAGCATAAATAAGGGTTTGATGATATGGGCTGATTATTTCGCTATCGCAACGGTCTGTTACATACTTTGGATTTTGTCACGTAACGCTGGTAGGTGACGGCGGCTAACCGCTAGCGTCTCATCAATCCCTTTAAAGCGTATCTGATACTGTCCAGCATCTAGGGTCTCTAAAAAGTCCAAAAAGCTGAGGTTGATGATAGCGTTCCGGTGTACCCGAAAGAGGCGGTCTTCAAACTCTTGCTCAAGCTCTTTTAGGGTCTCGTCAATCAATACAATACCGTCTTTATGACGAACTTTGACGTACTTTTGATCCGCGGTAAAATAATAAATATCTTTGAGCTTAATCAACTCGACACCGCGATGGGTACGCGCCGCGATATGTTCTCGCATGGGACGTGCCGTTGGGTCTTCGAGCTTACGAATCTCATTTAGCTGGGCCGCATTTAGATTTTTAGCCTTATTAAGCGCTTCTAACAATTCATCTTTGTTAGCCGGTTTTAATAAGTAACCAATAGCATTGGCTTTCAACGCCGCAATCGCGTAATGATCGTAAGCGGTGACAAAAATAATCGCTGGTGGATGCTCCAGCTTGGATAGCTCTTGCGCACAGCGTACACCGTCCATTTCAGGCATGCGAATGTCTAGTAAAATGATGTCTGGCTGTTGAGTTTTTACCGCAACAATGGCCTCTGCGCCTGTCGTTGCTTGCGCAACCACTTGATGACCTGACTCCTGCACAATCCTACCCAAACGCTCACGTGCCAATGGCTCATCATCACAAACTACAATCCGCATGGAAACTCCTCTCTTACGGCATACTTAGTAGATTTTTTAATAGTATCAATAACATAATAGCATTTATTCCTAAACTTTTATCGCCATCATCTAAAACTAACGACGATAGTAGTATAATAAATGCTGCAATAAATATGCCACGGTCAGTTACCGATAGGAATAAAACCAGAAAAGTATTATAAACTGACGTCTTGCAGAGGATAGTCAATAACAGTGACAATTTGTTTACTGGTCACCGTACTTTGAATGTCCGCGCTTTCGCCAAAATAAGCCCGTAAGCGCTCAGCTTGAATATAAAAATTCATATGCTGGCGCAAATCGTAATTAATCATCAAGGTTTTTTGGGGCAGCTGCACATGGATTGTGATGGTCACGCGGTGCTGTTGCCACGTTACCTCGATATCCATATAAATAGTCTCTGTCGTCATCTCAACCACATTCAGCAGCATTTTTTCAATCACACTCTGTAGCGTCAACGCGGTGATGACCATATCATACATCACATCCTCATCGGGAAGCTGCCAACTCATGATCAGCTTATCTGCTAAGCGGATAGACTCAATGGCAAGATAATGCTCACAAAGGGCGATTTCTTCTTCAAAGCTAATCTCGCGTGCGCCTTCAAAACTGGCACGAAATAATGCTGACACGTGCTGTAATAAGTCGGCGGCTCGTGATGGGTTAGACTCGATAAGGGACACCAAAGTATTAATGGTATTAAAGAAAAAATGCGGGGCAAGGCGCGCTTTAATCACATCGTTTTGCGCTGTCAATTTATATTCAAACGATTGCTTGAGCGCATTCAACTCACGATAGCGATGTAAAAAGAACAGCAACGCCGCAATGGTAAAACCTGCTGTAATCAGCGTATAAAGTAAAACAGCTGAAATAAGAAAATCAAAACTTTGATTAAACCAGCCAAAGTTCATCATAATCAGCAAGACTAACGTGATAGTGACGGCTGTAGTGGTCGTTAAAATTAGTAAAACATAGATACTAACTGTCCTTATGGACAGGCGCTTAAAAACGGGGCGTAAATAATCAATTAAATAAAATGAAGATATAAGTGCAAACGAGTTTTGAAAAAACCTTGCTATAAACTTGATAATAAACTGGGTTCCACTCGGTACGCTATGACGATCAACAATCGCCACAAATAGCGACCAAAAAAAGATTGCCAGCAGCCATTGCCAAGGTCTCATGACATCCATGAGCTTGGGAATAAAAAACTCTAAGCGCGCAGCTAGTAAGGCAACCTCATCATTTGCTATACTTGAGCTCTTATTCTCTTGACTTGTCTTAGACCGATATGAACGCCAATTCTTCAAATCCTAGTAATCCCGATTCAAATAAAAATTCATCTGCCACTGATTTTAGCACAGATGCCCCTATAACAAACGCAGCGCCACAAAACAGCCAAGGCCAACAGATGTGGGGCGGACGCTTTAGTGAAGCGACTGATAGCTTCGTTGCCGCCTTCACCGCTTCGGTTGGTTTTGACCAACGTTTTGCCCGTCATGATATTCAAGGCTCGATTGCGCATGCCACCATGCTTAAAGAGTGCGATATCTTGAGCGCCGAGGACGTTGCGACTATTATTGACGGTCTACAACAAGTACTACGTGAGATTGAAGCCGGTGAGTTTAACTGGTCGATTGCGCTTGAAGACGTGCATATGAACGTTGAATCACGCCTGACAGATATCGTCGGTGCGGTAGGCAAAAAGCTACATACAGGTCGTAGCCGTAACGATCAGGTTGCCACCGATATCCGCCTGTGGCTACGTGAAGAGACCGACAATATCATCGCTCTATTGGTACGTTTACAAAGCGGCTTGCTAGATTTGGCTGAGCAGCATACTGATACTATCATGCCAGGCTTTACCCATTTGCAAACCGCGCAGCCCGTCAGCTTTGGTCATCACGTAATGGCTTGGTTTGAGATGTTATACCGCGATACCGAACGCCTCGTTGACGCGCGTCGCCGTATCAATCAAATGCCGCTCGGTAGCGCCGCCCTTGCGGGTACGACCTTCCCCATCGACCGTACGATTACGGCCAAACTGCTAGGTTTTGAAGGTATTTGTCAAAACTCACTCGATGCGGTTTCGGACCGAGATTTTGCCATTGAGTTCACCTCAGCAGCTTCTATTCTAATGATGCACATGTCACGCATGAGCGAAGAGATTATTCTTTGGATGTCCGCGCAATTTAACTTTGTGCAAATTCCAGATCGCTTTTGTACCGGCTCCTCTATCATGCCGCAAAAGAAAAACCCTGATGTACCTGAGTTGGTTCGCGGTAAAGCCGCCCGTGTCTTCGGGCAGTTAATGACGCTATTAAGTCTAATGAAAAGTCAGCCGCTTGCCTATAACAAAGACAACCAAGAAGACAAAGAGCCGCTCTTTGATTGCGTCGATACCTTAACGGGTTCGCTATTAGCGTTCGCTGATATGCTACCAAATATCACGCCAAATAAAGAAAACATGCGCGCTGCTACGATGAAAGGCTATGCGACAGCGACTGATTTGGCTGATTATTTGGTGCGTAACGGTGTCGCTTTCCGTGATGCTCACGAAGTGGTTGGTCATGCCGTCGCTTTAGGGATCAAAGAAGGGGTCGATTTGAGCGATTTATCTTTGGCACAGCTACAGCAATTTAGCGATGCCATCGGTGACGATGTCTTTGAGTATCTAACGCTAGAAGGCTCATTGGCCGCTCGCGATCATTTAGGTGGTACCGCACCCAATCAGGTCAAGCAAGCCGTCGTTAATGGTCGCGCGCGTTTAAAAGTGTTTGCATAAAACATTTGATAAAAATATAAGCCTACTAGTAAACACACCCGCTCTCTAGGCGGGTTTTTTATTAGGTTGAAAAAAATGAATGGGGTGTAATGGACAAAATTCATGCTAAAAAGTAGAAGGTAGTCGCTAATGGACATAATTCATGCTATTTAAGTGACTTTAACCCTAAAAAGTCTTTAATAAACCGCAACTTACGCTGCTCATTTAGACCATGATGACTGTGTAATTGTCGCTTTAACTCACTGAATAATCCTTCAAGAGAATTGGTGGTATTTGGTATGTCTAAATGCTTATATTCTTGATAAATGAATAACCAATCACTATTGGTTCTGAGGCTACGATAAGCACTTCTAAGGCGCTTATGCGTGTACCACGTTCTACTGTTATCGTCATTGGTACTACGTTCATTGAGATAGGCTTCATGAGTCACATACCAGTGATCTAAGCGCTGTATGAACGCCTCTTTATCAAGCAGTTTTATTTCTAAAGTAAGTCGTCTAAGCTCGATACTGGCACTGTTCTTAGGTCGACGAGTGAGGTAGCGGGTCACTATTTGCACCTGATGAAACTGGCACATCTGGCAAGGGGT